>DASQRT010000281.1:0-8816 GCA_035642795.1 Nitrospirales bacterium | reverse complement strand
CTGAGTTCGCCGGATGACCTGGAGCTGATCAAGCCCTTAGCGGAATACCCCGCGCTGGTGGAAGCGAGCGCCCAGACGCTCGAACCGCACCGCCTGACGTATTACTTGCAGGACCTGGCGTCTCGTCTCCATTCCTACTATTACAAGCACCGCATCCTGCCTCCTCTCTTGGAGCGCGAACTGGAGGGGCAAGACCATCTGAAACCCGCCGCTCAGGACGCTGAGCAGGCGCGCAAGGGCGAAACCCTGACGTCTGCTCTGACCGCCGCCCGGCTCTGCCTATTCCGAGGCGTCCAGACCGTCATCCGGAACGGGCTGGCCACCCTGGGCGTATCCGCTCCCGAAAGGATGTGATGTGCGCTCACGGATTTCGGGTCCTGCAGAGGGAGGGACATTCACGGGCACGTGTCGGCGAGCTCTGGACCGCGCACGGCGTGGTCCAGACCCCGGCCTTCATGCCGGTGGGGTCCCAGGCCACGGTCAAAGGGCTCTCCTCCGAAGACCTCACCGGGATCGGCTTCGAGATGGTCCTCTGCAACGCCTACCATCTCTACCTCCGGCCCGGCCATCAACTGATCGCGGAACTGGGCGGCCTGCACCGGTTCATGGGATGGTCGCGGTCGATCTTGACCGACAGCGGGGGCTACCAGGTGTTCAGTCTGGCGCCCCTCTGCAAGGTGTCGGACGACGGCGTGACGTTCCAATCCCACCTGGACGGCTCGCTGCATCACCTGACGCCCGAGCGCGTGATCGAGGTTCAGGAATCGCTCGGCGCCGATGTGGTCATGACCCTCGACGAATGCCTGCGGTATCCTGCGGCGGAGGACGCCGCCGAAGCCTCGCTCATGCGGACGACGCAATGGGCACGGCGCTGTCGGGATGCGCGTCGCCGGTCCGATCAATTGCTCTTCGGCATTGTCCAAGGGGCGCATTATCCAGGTTTGCGCGCGCGGGCGGCCGTCGCGTTGGTGGAGATCGGGTTCGACGGGTATGCGCTCGGCGGCTTGAGTGTGGGGGAGGACAAAGAGGTGATGCGCGTCGCGCTTGACGCTGCGGTGGCCGAATTGCCGGAGTCCGCCCCACGATACCTGATGGGGGTGGGCACGCCTGAGGACCTCATCGAAGGAGTCGCCTGCGGCATGGATCTGTTCGACTGCGTCATGCCCACCCGTCATGGCCGGACAGGCTGGCTGTTCACCTCGTTTGGGCGTGTGTTGATCAAGAACGCCCAGTATGCGCGGGACGAATCGCCGGTGGATCCGACCTGCTCCTGCCTGGTCTGTCGTTCTTATTCGCGGGCATACCTGCGCCACCTCTTTCTGGCGAAAGAGATGCTCGGGGTTCGTCTCAATACCCTGCACAACCTCCATTACTTTGCGACCTTGATGACCGGCTTGCGGGACGCGGTCCGTCAAGGACGGCTGGCCGATTTTCGGGACCAGTTTTATGCGAACCGGGAGGCGTGCCAGACATGAGGGGCATGTTCCTGCTAGCCCTCGCGCAAGCCCCCGCTCCGGCGCCCGCGCCGTCGGTTGGGGAGCAGCTCGCCCAGATGCTGCCGATGTTCGTGCTGATCGTCGGCATCTTTTACTTTGTGATTTACCGGCCGCAGAAGCAGCAGCGCGAAAAGCATCAGGCATTGATCAGCCAGCTCAAGAAGGGAGACAAGGTGGTGACGAGCGGGGGGATCTGGGGGACGGTGACGAACGTCAGCAAGGAGACCGTGACCGTGCAGGTGGCCGAAAACGCCAAGATCAAGGTGGCCCGGGACCATATTCTCCGACTGCGCGGGGATGAATCAGATGACTGACAGGTGCCGCAGATGAAACCTGTCGCGGGGCGCTTGATCCTGTTAAGCATCGCAGTGTTCGTGTCGCTGGTGTTCTTTTTGCCCTCCACGCCGCTGTTCTCCGCCATGCCGGAGTGGTGGAAGCAGTACCTCCCGAGCAAAGGCATCACGCTCGGCCTCGACCTGCAGGGCGGCATCCACTTGGTGCTGGAAGTGGAGGCCGAACGCGCGATCGAGATCAAGCTGGATCGAGACGTCGCCAACATGACGGAGCTCTTCACCGAGAAGAAGCTCCAGGTGGAGAGCGTCAAGCGGACCGGCCCGACCGAGATCACGGTCGTGCTCTCGACGCCGGAGGCCAAGGACGCTGTCCTTAACCTGACCGACGATCAGTTTCCCACGTTGAGCGGACGGTCGTCTGGTGATCGCACGCTGGTCCTTTCCCTGAAACCCGACGAAGCCGAGCGGATCAAGAAGGCGGCCGTCAGCCAGGCCCTCGAAACCGTCCGTAACCGCGTGGACCAATTCGGCGTGTCTGAACCGCTGATCCAGCAGCAGGGCCTTCGACAGATCGTCGTGCAGTTGCCTGGCGTGAAAGACCCGGCGCGGGCTAAGGCCCTCATCAAGAATACGGCCTTATTGGAATTCAAGATGCTGGACGAGGACCATAAGGTCGCGCGCGAGCTGCCAAGTCGAGTTCCTGCAGGGAAGGAAGAGGATATCCTGAAGGAATTCGGGCCGCAAATCCCTCCCGAGGATGAGATCCTCTTCGAGCGTCACGTGGACAAGCAGACCGGGCGGGTCACGAAGACGCCATATCTGATCAAGAAACGAGCGGTCCTGACGGGCGACGTTTTAACTGACGCCCGTGTAGCGATTGGTCAGTTCCAGGAAGCCTACGTGTCGGTGACCTTCGACAGCACCGGCGCCAGGCTTTTTGAACGGATCACGGCGGAAAACGTCAAGAAGCGCATGGCCATCATTCTGGACAATACAGTCTATTCGGCGCCGGTCATTCAGGAGCGGATCGGTGGGGGCCGGGCCCAGATCACCGGCAGTTTCACGACGGAGGAGGCGAACGATCTGGCCATCATCCTTCGAGCCGGCGCCTTGCCGGCTCCGGTGAAGATTATCCAGGACCTGACGGTCGGGCCTTCGCTGGGACGGGACTCCATCGAAAAGGGCGTTCAGTCGACCTTGATCGCCGGCACTCTGGTGATCCTCTTCATGGTGGTCTATTACCGGCTGTCCGGCGCCATCGCGGATTTTGCCCTTATGCTGAACCTCGTCTGTTTAGTCGGCGCGCTCGCCGGTCTCAATGCCACCCTCACCCTGCCGGGCATCGCCGGCATTATCTTGACCATCGGGATGGGAGTGGACTCGAACGTGCTGATCTTGGAGCGGATCCGGGAGGAGCTGCGGACGGGCAAGCCGGTCCGGCCGGCGGTGGACGCCGGCTATGACAAGGCATTCTTGACTATTGTGGACTCGCATGTAACCACGCTGATCACGGGGTTCGCGCTGTTCTTGTTCGGCACCGGCCCGATCAAGGGATTTGCCGTCACCCTGTGCTTAGGCATTGCGATCAATCTCTTTACGGCCCTGGTAGGGACGAAGGTTATCTATGACCTGCTCAACCGGCGGGGGCGGATGGAACGGCTCAGCATCTAGAGGCAGATATGCTTGAAATCCTCGGCAAAACGTCCATCGATTTCATGGGGCTGCGGAGGTACTCCTTCGCATTGTCGGGCGTGTTCGTCCTCGTCGGCCTGCTCGCGTTGGTCCAGATTTGGCGTGGAGCGGCGAACCTGGGGATCGACTTCGCGGGCGGGACAGCCGTCCAGTTGAAATTTGACCAGCCGATTCCGATCGAACAGGCCAGGCAGGCCCTGGGCCGTCACGGGTTTGGGGAGGTTGAGATCCAGGATATCACCCAAGGCAACAAGCTGCTGATCCGCGTCAAGGCCCAGACCACCATTGAGGAAAAGGTCGCCGAGAAGGTCTTGGATATTTTCAAGAAGGATTTCCCGTCGATCCCCTTCGTCGTCGATTCCAGTTATGAGATCGGCCCGACCATCGGGCAGAAGCTCCAGAAGGATGCGCTCATCGCCATCTCGATTTCGATGCTCGGCATCATTGTCTATGTCGCAGCCCGCTTTGAGTTCCGGTTCGGGATTGCGGCGGCAATCGCCACCTTTCACGACGTGCTGGCCGTGCTGGGGGTCTTCTACGTGTTGGACAAGGAGATCACCCTCATGATCGTCACTGCCCTCCTGACGCTGGCGGGGTACTCTCTGACAGATACCGTCGTGGTCTTCGACCGGATCAGGGAAAATCTCAAGATGCGCCATCGGGACCCGCTCGAGGCGGTCATCAACAATGCCGTGAACCAGGTCCTGAGCAGGACCGTCGTTGTGTCGCTGACCGTCATTCTGGTCCTCATTCCGCTGACCCTGGCCGGAGGGGAGGTGCTGCACGACTTTTCCTTCGCCTTGCTCCTGGGCGTCCTTGTCGGGACCTATTCATCGGTGTTCGTCGCCAGCCCCCTGCTCATCCTCTGGAAAGGCACCCCGGGAAAGCTGCTCCGCCGACGCTAAATGTGTTACCTCCACTTGACAATTAAGGATACTCCAAGGAAAATGAATAGTTACAAGACATCGCGGTGTTACCAAATTGAAACAATCCGCCCGACGCCAGAGCCTTCAGCGCCGGATCATCACCGCTATGGTGTTGATCGGGCTCCTGCCGCTTAGCTTCGCTTTCGTCATCACCTATCTCGAAGAGCGCCAGGCGATCCGGGACGCGATCGGGAGGGACTTTCGTCAGATCGCTATCGAGGCCGCGGGGAAGGTCGAATTACAAGTAATGCAGGGCGTCAGCGAGGCCCGTCAGCTGGCCACGATTCCAATCCTACGCAGTGCGGTCGTCGATTCCAACCGGAGCTATACGGGCCGGGATCACGCAGCCATTCGCCGGATTGTCCGTGAATGGGAGCGGCGGTGGGCCATGCGACTGCGCCAGGACCAGTATCCGGATTTCATCAACAAGATGGCGACGGACTATCTCAACGAATGGTTGCGGATCCGGAAAGCGGAATACGTCGCCATCTTTGTGACGGACGGCCAAGGGGCCCTGGTGGTGAGTTCCACGCCTCAGGCCGAATACGATCAGAGCCAAGCCCAGTGGTGGAAGGCAGCCTTCAACGGGGGCAAGGGCCAGATCTATGTGAGCGACCTCGTCTTCGACGAAAAGCTGGGGTTCCACGTACTCGATGTGGCGGTGCCCGTGTTCGATGACGCGCAGAAGGTGGCAGTCGGCGCCGTCAACGTCCGCCTGCGTCGCGATGAACTCTTCAAGGCGATCCAGGAGGTCCGGATCGGCGAACAGGGGCATGCAATGCTCTTGAGCACGGCCGGACGGCCGTTGATCTGCCCGGTGCTCTCCCCCGATAAGCATACGATCAACGCCTCCTTGATGCGGCAGATCACACAACCGACGGCCGGCTGGGTAGTGGCCGAAGATGACTCGCATGGGGGAAAGAACGCGATCGTCGGGTACGCGCCGGTCCAGTTTCCGGTCGCCCTCGCCCGTGAGAGTCTGGGCGGGAACGGAGTGCAATGGATCGCCTTCGTCCGGCAGGACCCGAAAGAGACGTTCGCGCCGCTGAACCAGCTTATCTGGAAGGTTTCTGCGGGAGCCATCGGGGTGTTCGTTCTCATGCTCGCGGCTGGCCGCTTCCTGGCCCGCCGGATCGTGCACCCGATCCAAGTGCTGCAAGAGGGAGCGGCCTTGATCGGTCGGGGCGAGCTCAACCACCGTCTCGATATCACGACCGGGGACGAGATCGAAAAGCTGGCCGACAGCTTCAACCAGATGGCGGCCAGTCTCCGCCAGCACACGGAAGGGCTTGAACACGAAGTGGCGCGCCGGACGCGGGACCTTCGCGAATCGCAGGAGCGTTACAAGATCCTGTTCGACGAAGCTGCCGATTCGGTGATCATGGTGAATCCCGGTGGAGGCATCATCGCGGTCAACCGACGCCAGGAAGCCATCCTCAAGTACCCGGAAGAGCAGCTTGTGGGCCGGCGCTTCATTGACCTCCTCCTGCCCAAGTACCAACCGGCGGTCACGGCGCTGATGCAAGAGATCCTCAAGGGGGCGAACAAGACGCCGACGGTGGAAGTCAAGGTGTTCGATCGAGCCGGGCGGCCGGTCCCCATGGAGCTGGACCTCACCGGTATCGAGGCCGGTCCCATGACCTACGTCATGGTGCAGATGCGGGACATCACAGAACGCAAGGCCCTGGAGCGGCAGCTGCAGGAGTACAGCGAGTCGCTGGAACTGAAGGTCCAAGAGCGGACCGGGGAGATCGAAGAGACGAAGACGTACCTCGAGAACCTGCTCGAGAACGCCAACGACGTCATCTACACGCTCGACCTGGACCAGCGGTTCACCTATGTGAACAGCAAGGTCGAGAGCTGGGGCTACCGGAAGGAAGACTTGATCGGCCGGCCGTACCTGTCGTTGATGTCCAAGCGACATCGCGGCAAGCGCCTCCGGACCACCCTCGATATCGGGACTAAGCAGGCCTATGAGGTGGAGATCCTGACCAAGACGGGCGAGCCGCGCAATGCCTTGGTCAGCGTGTCGCCCCTTCGGGACAACAGCGGACGGATCGTGGGGGTGCTGGGCATCGCGCGGGACATCACGGAGAAGAAACGCCTGGAACAACAGGTGCTCAATGCCGAGAAGCTCGCCTCTATCGGGAAACTGGCGGCCGGGGTCGCGCATGAGATCAACAACCCGCTGGGGGGCATCCTGAACTGTCTCTACAATCTGCGCAAAGGGAGCGTCTCGTCGGAGCGGGCGAAAGAATACTTGGCGTCGATGGAGGACGGCTTGCGGAGGGTCCAGAAGATCGTGCGCCAGCTACTCGACTTCTCCCAGCAGTATGATCCCGAGCTCGCGCCGACCGAGGTCAATGCGGTCATCGAAAGGGTCTTGACCCTAACCAGTTACGCCTTCGAAGGAACCCGGATACGCCTTCGCCGTGAGCTAGGGAGCGATCTGCCGTCCCTTCTGGCGGACCGGCACATGCTCGAGCAGGTGCTCATGAATCTGATCCTCAACGCGGTGCAGGCGATCCGAGGGGAAGGGGCCGTGACGGTCCGCTCCCGCCACGACGGCCCGTGGTGCACGATCGAGGTGGAGGATACCGGCTGCGGCATCTCGCCCGATGTTCTACCGAAGATCTTCGACCCCTTCTTCACGACCAAAGGGCAGGGCGAAGGGACAGGCCTGGGGCTCTCGGTGAGTCTGGGGATCATCGAGCGGCATGGCGGGGCGATTGCGGTCAAGAGCCAGGTCGGCCGCGGGACCACGTTCACGGTGCGGCTGCCGGCCATGGCAGTGCGGTCGATGGTCGGGAAGGAGGCCTGACGCGATGCCGCAGCCGAACGTTCTGATCATCGACGACGAGCCCCTCATGCGGATCTCGATCGCCGATGCGCTGAAGGCGGAAGGGTGCCAGGTCAAAGTCGCGACGACGGGCCTAGAGGGCGTGGATCTGATCCGGAAGGAGCCGTTCGAGATCGTCATCACCGACCTTCGCCTGCCTGGGATGGACGGCCTCCAGATCCTCCAGGCCTGCAAAGAGGTCACACCCAAGACTGGCGTGATCGTCATCACCGCGCACGGCTCCGTCGAGACGGCGGTGGAAGCCATCAAAATGGGCGCCTACGACTACATCACCAAGCCCTTCTCCATGGACGAGCTGTTGCTGATCGTCAAACGCCTGGTGAAGGTGCTGGAACTGGAGGATGAGAACCGGTCCTTGCGGGAGGAACTGGAGGGGCGGTTCAGCTTCAAGGGGCTGCTCGGCAAGAACGACAAGATGCGGGAGGTGCTGGAGAAGATCAAGCTGGTGGCTCCGACCGACTCGACCGTGCTGATTGTCGGCGAAAGCGGGACTGGGAAGGAGCTGGTCGCCAACGCAATCCACCACAACAGTCCCCGGCGCGATGGCGCCTTCATCAAGGTCAGCTGCGCCGCCCTTCCGGAGACGCTGCTTGAGACCGAACTGTTCGGGCATGAGCGCGGTGCCTTTACAGGCGCGCTGCGGCAGCGCAAGGGGCGGTTCGAGCTGGCGCACCGTGGCACTATCTTCCTGGACGAGATCGGGGAGATCTCCCTGGTGGTGCAGGTCAAGCTCCTACGCGTGCTGCAGGAGCGGCAGTTTGAGCGGGTCGGCGGCAACCAGACGATCGAGGTGGATGTACGCCTCATCTGCGCCACCCAGCGGGACCTCAAGAAAGAAGTGCAGGCCGGACGATTCCGAGAAGACCTCTACTATCGGCTGAGCGTGGTCCCGATCTATCTGCCGCCTTTGCGGGAGCGCAAAGAGGACGTCATGGTCCTAGCCAAGCACTTCCTGGAGGGCTTTGCGATGCAGACGAGCAAGCGGGTGAAGGTCTTCTCTCAGCGGTCGCAGGAGCTGCTTCTGCGCTATTCCTTCCCCGGCAACGTCCGAGAACTGGAAAACACGGTGGAGCGGGCCGTGACGCTGAGCCATGACGGCAACGAGATTGAACCCTGGGATCTGTGCGGGTTTCCTTCCTGTCTGTATCTCGGGGGCCCGCCGCAGCCGACGTGCGGGTTTTGCAGCGAAGGGGTGGCCATGGCGGACAAGAAAGCGGCGCTGGTGGACCGACTGGGCGCCGCCCGAGAGCAGTTCGAGAAGCAGTACATCCTCAAGGCACTGGAGCGGACGCGGGGCAACAAAACCGAAGCCGCAAAGCTACTCGGCCTGTCTCGCAAAGCGCTCTGGGAGAAGTGCAAGCGCTACGGGATTTCGAAGGGCGCGAACGGGCAGGAAGAACAGGCCTGAGCCGGCCGCTTAGACGGTCTTCGGCGCCTCGCCCCCTTCCCACAGCTTGACGGTGCGGTCGAGGCCACCGCTGATGAGACGGCGGCCATCGGGTGAGAAGGCGATCGCACGCACCGGCTCCTTGTGGCCCTTCAAGGTCCG
>DASQRT010000280.1:0-3438 GCA_035642795.1 Nitrospirales bacterium | reverse complement strand
AGCCGATGGCGCAGGTCGAAGGCGGGCCGGTCAACATCTGGTACTGGCGAAACGATACGCCCGGCGCCGCGGACATGAACGCCCAGGGCTTTGGCACGCTGAAGAAGCAGGCCCAGCAGGACGTGCAGGCGAAGGGAGTCTGGAAGGACGAGAAGACCAAGGTCCGGTTCAAGGAACGGAAGCTCATCCCCCGAAAGGACGCCAAGGGAGAGCCGGCGAAGGACCCCAAGACCGGCGAACCGCTGTTCGACGAGGAGACGAAAATGGTCGAACAGGATGCTACCGGTGTGTGGCGCGTTGTTTTCATCCGGGCGCTCACCACGACCGATCCGAACGACGCTCAGTTCCAGCCCGGCACATTCCCGAATATCGCGTTCGCGGTCTGGGATGGCAAGAAGCTGGAAAGCGGCGATCTGAAGGAGTCGGGCTCGCAGAAAGCCGTCACCTCGTGGTGGTATTTCAACGCGGAGCCGCCAACCAACTATTCGATCTATCTCTACGGGCTCATCGCGGTGGTAGTGGCCGCAGGGGTGGAGTACGTCATCATCCGCAAGGTGAGGAAGGGACAGTCGACATGAGCAGGCAGCACATCGCGGGGGCTGTCGCGGTCGCGGCGCTGGCGATGATGGTCGGCATGGGCGGGTGCACTCTGTTCGAGAATGCGCACGTCGCCAGGGGGCGCACCCTCTATGCCTATTACTGCTCCCATTGCCACGGCGAGCACGGCCGGCCCGGCGAGGGCTTCAACTGGAAGTATATGCCCGATCCCAAGCCCAAGGACCTGTCCAACAAGGATGAGATGAGCACCCTGAAGGACGAAGAGATCTTCCAGACCATCTCACGCGATATGAAGGACACGACGCCGGAGGTCGGCGACAAGATCGGTGACGACGAATTCGCCGTGCCCACCATGCCCACGTTCAAGAACACGCTGTCGGAGGAAGAGCTCTGGTCCTTGGTGGCCTTTGTGCGCACGCTCCATGGGATGAAGCTAGAGAAGGCCGACTGGGCGTCGCTCAAAAAGGACCGCCCGAAGTTCGCGCCGGTCCCCAAGCCCATGGTGACGGCAACCCCCGCCGAAGAAGCTAAGCTCGCTGGGCGTGGCAAGCAGCTCTATTACAACAAGTATGGATGCAACGCCTGTCACAAGATCGGGCAGAGCGGGGGAGAGGTCGGGCCGCCCTTGGATCGGGCCGGGTTCCGCTTGAACGGGTCGTGGGTGTATCGCTGGATCAAATATCCGCAGATCATGAAGCCGCACACCAAGATGCCCAATCTGGGCGTCAGCGATGACGATGCCAAGGCCATCATGTTTTTCCTGAAGACGTTGAACGCCCCGCCGCCCGACAAGCCACTGCCGGCCTCTTCCTGATCGACACTGGTTCTACCTGAGCAGCACGCCGCTCCAGAGTCCCGCGAGGATGAGCGCGCCAGCCCAGATGTGCTGCTTGAACAAGGCAAAGGCCTGGGCGGGCGCGATCGGGTATCTGATCCGGCGTACCTGCCAGGCGAACAGCAAGCCCGTCAACAGGAGCGTCACGTAGAACGGCCAGGCGAGGTCCGTCGCCACGCCGACCAGGCCCAGCACCACCACCATCGCGGACAGTGCGCTGCCGACAGCTACCCACGTCCATGGTCCGAAGAGAAGGGCGGCGGAATGCATGCCGACCAGCCGGTCATCTTCCTGGTCCTGCAGGGCATAGATCGTATCGTAGCCGATGGCCCAGAAGATGGTGGCGACGAAGAGGCCGACGGCCGGCCAGCCGACCTCGTTGCGCACCGCCGCCCAGGCCATGATCGCTCCCCATCCAAATGCTATGCCCAGAACGGCCTGAGGCAGCGGCAGGACCCGTTTGGCCAGCGGGTACAGGACCGCCAAGAGCAGCGCGAAGGGCGACAGGGCGACCGCGAGGGGGTTGAGCAGGAAGACCAGGCCGGCGGCGATCCCGATCAGCGCGAGGAAGATGGCCATAGCTGCTCCTGGCTGCATGCGGCCGGACGCGAGGGGGCGCTCGCGAGTGCGCTGGACCCGCCGGTCCAGGTCGCGGTCCCAGAGATCGTTTACGGTGACCCCCGCGCTTCGCATGACGAACACGCCCGCCACGAAGATAGCGGCCAGCGAAAGCGGCGGGTGCCCGTCGCCGGAGAGGACCAGTGCCCACAGGGTCGGGAATAGCAGCAGGAGAGAGCCGGTTTGATTGCGGAGGCGAATGAGGTCGGCCAAGTCGGACCAGGAGAGCGACCGTCCTCCAAGAGCGGCCATGGGCGCACGGTACCGAATCGGTTGTGGGGTGTCAAGGAGGCGGCTGTGCGGGTTTTCGTTGCGATTAGCTCGCATTTCTTGTATAACGCAACGGGAACACGAGTCAGCCGGGCGCCCGCCATCGATTCTAGGAGACCTGCGCACATGCTGCTTCCCTGTTCGCCCCTGCGGCTTCTCATGCGTCTCGTCGTGCTGGTGACGGTGCTGGCGACACTCGGCTGCGGGCAGAAGCTCGTCTTCCCGCGATTGGAGTTCAAGTCCGAAGAGTCCAAGACTCCCAGCATTCCGCTGACGGTCCGCCTCGAGATCCCCGAGGCCCTCAAGCAAGCGCAGTTGTTCTATAAGAATTCGTGCGGGGAGCCCCAAGCGATTCCTCTTGGGGAACGGCTTGCCGAGCAAGTGAAAGCCGATGCGACTGGTGTCTTTGAGAAGACTTTCGAGGGAAGCCCGAAAGATCCTGCGGACGCCGTGCTCAGCGCCGCGCTCGAGACCGGGGAAATGGGCCTAGCCATCTCTCGGCGGGAGATCGGGGAGTACCCGCTCAAGGTGTTGGTGCGCTTGCGGGTCACGGTGGTCGATGCAGAGGGCAAGACCCTTCTCAACGAGCCGGTCAAGGGCGAAGGCAAGTGGACCGTGACGACCGATGGCACCAACTGCACGGTTCAAGGGCTGATGCTGCCAGTGACGGAGGCGTTGGAGAAGCTGTCGGACCGGCTGGTGGACACCTTGACTCAGTCGGTTAGGATCCGCGACTGGGCCATTCGCCTCCGGACTCGCCAGGAGATGATGGCCGCGAACAAGCCGAGCACAGGCGCGCCGCCGACAGTGACTGCCGAGGCGCCGACCCTCAGCTTCCTGGCGTCCCTCGAGGATGAGAACCGCAATCAGGTGCTGCAGACCGGCGAGAAGGTCGTCGTCCGCGTGGAAGTCGCCAACGCCGGTCCGGGCGTCGCCCGCGGCGTGGCGGTCCAGCTCTCGGGCACGCCGGCCCTGGTGAAGGAATTCGTCAATCCGACGTTGCTGGGCGATATCCAGCCGGGCGAGAAAAAACATGTGGCGATCACCGCGACGCTGCCCGCGTCTCTCCCCGAGCAGCAGGCGGAACTACTGGTGCAGGTCACCGAAGCCGGGGGCAATGGGCCTCCGACCCGCAAGCGGTTCGTGGCTTCCATCAA
>DASQRT010000279.1:0-2306 GCA_035642795.1 Nitrospirales bacterium | reverse complement strand
AAAGTATCGGTGATATTGCTGTGGCTGTGCCACGGCACCTTCTGCGTCGGCGAGAGTTGCAACTCCATAATGCGAAAGCCGGGGCGCGCGGCATGCTGAACGCGACGCTCCACTTCGTAAAGATGACTGGCGTCCCGAATTGACTGCCCTTGGCTCATATCGACCTCTCTCGATAACTGCGGAGGGCCGTTAGTAAATCCCACGTCGCGACGCATCGCAATGTGAATGGCGTTCTTCTGCTGCTGTGCTGGGTTTCGGAGTGCGCCGGGAGACCGGCAAGGAGTAGAGGGTGCAAGTCCCTTACGGTGAAGGAGTAGCGATCCACATCGGCCCCGAGCCGTGCGCAGACGCTCGCAAGGGCGTCGGCGAAGCGTCGGCAGGGGAGCGCACAGGCCAGCCATTGAACCACGAAAGACCTATCATCCTGGGTGCCGACACAGTTCCGAATGTGGAAGGCCATACGCACAGGCGCGCCACTCGCGAGCGCCTGGACGGCCCGGCGTGGTCGCAGACCCTGGCATGTGCAGAAGCTTCTTGTACGGGAACCGGGAGGTCCCACGGCCGGCCGGCAGCGCTCGTAACGCGTGCTGCTCTGGTCCGCATCGGGAAGGCGAGGAGCCGAAGCCGATGATGCACGACCGTGGGAAGTCTGACTCCGCCATAGTAGCCGTGAAGCCGACGAACAATGCCGGGCAACCGGCGGCGGAGCCGGTGGAGCCAAGGGCGGGGACCGAGAGGAACGCAGGCGAGCAAAGCACACACCGGACACAGGGTCGGGCTCGTGTGACCCAGGCGCTCGCTCGCGTACGAAAGGCAGCTCAGCAAAGAAGGAAGGAGAAGTTCACCGCGCTCTTCCACCACCTCAGCGTCGATCTACTTCGGGAAGCGTTCCTCGTGCTCAAGCGCGACGCCGCCCCCGGGATGGATGGGCTGAGGTGGCAGACCTACGCCGCAGACCTTGAGCGAAACCTCACTGATCTGCACGCACGGGTCCATCGAGGAGCGTACAGGGCAACGCCATCACGCCGGACGTACATACCGAAGGCGGACGGGCGACAGAGGCCTTTGGCGGTGGCGGCGCTCGAAGACAAAATCGTCCAGAGAGCGACCGTTGCGGTGCTGAATTGCATTTATGAGGAAGAGTTCCTCGGGTTCAGCTATGGCTTCCGGCCGAAGCGTGGACAGCACGATGCGCTGGACGCTCTGGCGGTCGGGATCACCGACAAGAAGGTGAACTTCATTCTTGACGCGGACGTTCGATCCTTCTTCGACGAAGTCAGCCAAAGTTGGCTGATCCGTTTCGTCGAGCATCGGATCGGCGATCCACGCATCATCCGCCTGATCCAGAAATGGCTCAAGGCGGGCGTGCTGGAGGACGGGGTCGTCACAGTCAGTGAAAAGGGGACGGGGCAGGGCTCGGTGATTTCGCCGCTGCTCGCGAACGTCTACCTGCACTACGTGTTCGATCTGTGGGCCGAGCGCTGGCGACGGCACGAGGCCACGGGCGGGATGATGATCGTGCGATACGCCGATGACATCGTCGTTGGCTTTGCGCACGAGGTCGATGCCCGGCGCTTCTGGGACGCGATGCGCAAGCGGTTCGAGGAGTTTGCGCTGTCGCTACATCCGGAGAAGACTCGCCTGATCGAGTTCGGTCGCCAAGCGGCGGACCGGCGCGACCAGCGCGGGCTCGGCAAACCGGAGACCTTCAATTTCTTGGGGTTCACCCACATCTGCGGACGCTCACGTCATGGCAAGTACCTCCTCAAGAGGAAATCCCGGCGTGACCGCATGCGGGGCAAGCTCAAGGAGATCAAGGAGGAAATGCGACACCGGATGCACCAGTCGATCCCCGAGCAGGGGCGCTGGCTGGCGCAGGTTGTCAGAGGCTATTTTGCCTATCACGCCGTGCCGACTAACTCGGCATCGATCGGAGCATTCCGCCATCACGTGGTTGACCTCTGGCGCTGCTCGCTGTCGCGACGCAGTCAGCACGGTAGAATCACGTGGCAGCGGATCAAGCAGATCGCTGATAACTGGCTCCCCAAACCGAAAATCCTTCATCCATGGCCGCAGCAGCGCTTTGCCGTCAGACACTCGAGGTAGGAGCCGTATGCCCGAATTGGGCTCGTACGGATCTGTGCGGGGGGCGGCTGGAAACAGCCGTCCCTACCGCGAACATGGCGTGATGTTCGACTTGAGTCCGCAAAAACGCTGTAAAGCGGCACGGATCAAGCCGCGTTCACCAATCTCGATTTAATTGAGTACACGACCTAGTTACAAACCAGCCGCTTGACCGCGTGCTT
>DASQRT010000278.1:0-2552 GCA_035642795.1 Nitrospirales bacterium | reverse complement strand
AAGTGCTGGGGTTCGGGATCCGCGTGGCCATCGTCGAGCCGGGTGTGGTCGTCACGCCGATCTTCACCAAGGCCAAGCGGTTCGCCGATCCTGCCTCGCCCTACGCGGTTCACGTCCACCGGCTGCTGCTCTTCTATCAGGAGCGGGCTGCGCTCTCGCGCAGTGCGAACGGTAGGAACTACGCGGACTTCTGCGACAGGTCGATCAGCTTCAGAGACTCATGGGCCCGCCTTGGGCCCGGCGTCGAGGGATCCAGCGCGATCTCGTCCAGGCGAGAGACCGCCGCACGAAGTCGCTCAGGGGCCAGGTGCGCGTAGCGGAGCGTCATGGCGAGGTTGCTATGGCCGAGCAGATCTTTCACCTCTTGGAGGCTCGCTCCGCGCTGCACAGACCACGACGCGAACGTGTGCCGCAGATCGTGCCAGTGGAAGTCAACGAGCTTCGCCCGCTGGACGGCGCACTCCCACGAGCTCCGGAAGTGCGCGTAGCGAGCCGTGCCGAACACGAGGCCCTCGGCCTTCGGCACGCGGCGGAGGAGGACGGCGTCGGCGCGGCTGTTGAGGGGAACCTCCCGGCGCTTCCGTGACTTGGTCTTCTCGATCCGGATCACGCCGCGCGAGCGCTCGACGCGGTCCCAGGTCAGTTCGAGAGCCTCGGCCTGACGCAGGCCGGTGAAGAGCGAGAACTCGACCAGGTCCAGGAGGCCAGGATTCTTGGAAGCCTGACACTCCGCCAGCAGACGCTCGGCCTCTTCCAGCGTCAGCCAGCGCAGCCGACCCTCGGGCTCGCGCTCCAGACGGATCTTCGGAACCGTGCTCAACGCCTTATACTGTACAGGTCATGGGAACAATAGATTGTACGAGATCGAGAGATGCCCCTCGAATGGGGCTTGCCGATCAGAGGACCGCTCAACGCCCAGCCTCCGGAGGCTCAGTGGGAGAGTGTCCCGATCGGCAAGAGAACGGCGCCGAGGTTCAAGAGAAAGTCGCCCCCAGGAGGGCCGGTATAAGGCGAACCATGCCGTTCACACTCTCGCGGTGCAGTGCACTGTGAGACCAGACGAGAGGAGCTGAATGCGCTACTACCTGGGCGTCGACTGGGCCGATCAGACGCATGCGGTCTGGGTTGTGGATGAGCAGGGGGCGAAAGTGGCTAGCCGGGTGGTGCCGCACACGGCGGCGGGCTTGAGCGAATGGGGCCGCGAGCTCGACGAATGGCGAGCGCAGGGGATCGAGCTGTGGACGGCGATTGAGCGGCCCGAGGGCCGGGTCGTGGATTTCCTGCTTGACCATGGCGTCGTGGTCTACCCCGTGAATCCCAAGGCGTTGGACCGGGCTCGGGATCGGTTTCGGTCTAGTGCGGCCAAGAGCGACCCGTTCGATGCTCGAGTGCTGGCCGAGTTCCTCCGCACGGATCACGGGCACCTTCAGGCCTTGCAGCCGAGTTCGGTGGCGGCCCAGGAGCTCAAGTACCTCCCGGAGGACTACCGACGGCATGTTCGGCAGCAGACACGCCTGGTCAACCAGCTGACGGCCACGCTGAAAGCCTACTATCCGCGGGCGCTCGAGATGAGCGAGTTGACGACGGCGCTGGCGCGACAGTTTCTGCAGGCGTATCCGACGCCCGTAGCGGTGGCGGCCCTCACGGAAAAGCGGTGGCAGCGGTGGGCGCGCGCCCACCGACTGAGCAACGCCCGGGCTCAAGAGCTCTGGAGGTTCCTCCAGCGGCCGCAACTGCCGGTGCCGGACCACGTAGTACGGGCCAAGGCCCGGCTGATGCTGACCCTGGTGGAGGAACTGACCGCGGTCGTGGCGGCCGTTGGCCAGTATCGGGAGGCGATCGACGCTTTTTTCGCAGGCTTGCCGGAGGCGCAGTGGATCCGGACGCTCCCGATCGGTGACCACGGCGTCACGGCACCGACGCTCTGGGCGCTTCTCGGGGACGCTCCTACGCGGTGGGAGTCGTGGCAGCACCTCCAAGGGCATGCTGGCACCGTGCCCGTGACGATCCGGAGCGGCCAGCAGCGGGTCGTTCGGTTCCGCTTCGCCTGTGACAAGGCGCTGCGCTACGTCGTCGATCAGGTGGCGTTCCTCTCGTTGGGGAAGAGTGAGTGGGCCCGCGCATACTACGATCAGCAGCGGGCGCGGGGCCACGATCATCATCCGGCTCTGCGGGCGTTGGGCGCCAAGTGGTTGAAGATCATCTTCGTGATGTGGGACCGTCAAATCCCGTACGACGAGCAGCATCATCTGGCGACGATGACGCGACAGCAGCTGCGGCAGCGGGGTCAGAAAAAAGTCGCTTGACTTGGACCAGAGAAAGTCTCCCACGCCGCCCGCTGCGTCGCCTGCCACGGCGTCTGCTCCCACCCGGTGCCTATCGCGACAGTTGGGCTATGTTCCATGCCGGACGTGTAGAAGGTCGCCCGCCAGCCGCGATCGTCGTACTGAGTCAATTGGAGATCGTAGCCTTGGCGGTGCATTCCTACGGCGACGTGCCCAATCCCAGCCCACGAATCCAGCCATGTGCGGAGGGCGTGGAGTGCGCGGTCG
>DASQRT010000277.1:0-3679 GCA_035642795.1 Nitrospirales bacterium | reverse complement strand
GGTGGCCGGGCTCCCGCTCGGCGGCGGGAAGGCCGTGATCATCGGCGATCCCCGGCGCATGAAGACCGAGGGCCTGCTGCGTGCCTTCGGGCGAGCCGTCGAGAGCCTGAACGGCCGCTATCTCACCGCCGAAGACGTGGGCATGACCGTCACGGATATGGAGATCGTCCGCAAGGAGACCATGCACGTGACAGGCACGTCGGAAAAAAAGGGGGGCAGTGGCGATCCGTCCTATCCGACGGCGAAGGGCGTGCTCTACGCCATCGAGACCTGTCTCAAGGAGGTGTATGGGGATCCGTCCGTGCGGAATCGCACCGTGGCCATCCAGGGCGTGGGGAAGGTTGGCTATCAGTTGGGAGAACTGCTGGCAACGGCCGGCGCCCGGCTCATCATTGCCGATACGGATCCACAGCGGGCCATGCTGGCACGACGCGAGTTTGAGGCCTGGCGGGTCGAGCCCGACGAAATCCTGCAGGCGGAGTGCGATGTCCTCTCTCCGTGCGCGCTGGGCGGCGTGCTCAACCGCAAGACGATCCCCAAGCTGCGCTGTCGCGCGATCGCCGGCGCCGCCAACAATCAACTGGAAGACTCGTCCGACACCAGGCGGCTCGAGGAGCGCGGCATCCTCTACGCGCCGGACTACGTCGTCAACGCTGGCGGGATCATGAACATTCTGGTCGGCCTCCAGGGCGGCCGCAAAGGCTACGACCGGGCAAAGGCCGAACGGCTGGTCAGGCAGGTCCCCGCCACGCTCCACGCGATCTTCAGCAAGGCGCGCGCGGAAGGCCTTACCACAGCCCAGGCCGCTGACGCGCTGGCGGAGGCCCGCCTCAGTGAAGCCAAAGCGCAACGTGCGAAGGAATCACAACGGAACCGGAAGGCCAGCCGCCGCTGACTCAGACTCATCGGGACCTCTCATGGGGCGAGCGATCTTTGCGACAGCCTTGAGCCTGGTGCTCGCCGGGCTCGGGCATTTCTTTCTCGGCCTGTGGCGAGGCATCTGGTTTGCCGTGCCGAGCACGTTGCTCCTCTATCTCTATTGGGCGAACCTCTGGGACTTCGCTGACGTGGTTTTCCTGTCGCTGGGGATCTTCGCCGCGTTTGACGCCTTCTCGTTCGCTCGTCGCGGGCATGGCATCGTCTGAAAGCAAGAAGCGCGGCCTGTTGATTGCGTATGACACGATCGCTGCGCCCGGCCAGAGGGTGACTCTGGTCGCCGAACTTCTGGAAGACGGCTTGCTCACGCATCCACCGCTCGGAGGAGAAGTGTTGCTCTTCAAGGAAGGCAGGAGGCTCCTGGGACGGGCGATGACCGGCGGCGACGGGCGTGCGCTGCTGTCCGTCGTGCCTCGGCAAGTTGGTGCCAGCACGGTGGTGGTCGGGCTGGCGGAGAGTCCGCGGGTTACGGCGTCCGATGCGACAACTAGGCTCTTTGTCTGGGACCGTCGGCGCGCGATCGTGCTCGTGTCGCTCAATGCAGTGGTCGCTCGTTCCCAACCCCCGGGCCTGGAGCTGCCCTTGCAGCGCTCCGTTGCCACACTGCCGGCCCCCGAGGCCGGGGCTGTCCAGGCCTTGAAGCAGCTTGAGCGGCGGGCTTACCTGATCTATATGACCGGGAGAGACCGTCTGGAGCTCCCTGAGCTACGCGAATGGACGGAGTTGCACAGGCTGCCGCGCGGCCCCATCATCCTGCTCAGGCCGGGCCCGATGAGCTGGGCGCGGGAACTGGAGCGCTGGCATCGAGAGGGATGGACGAACATCAGAGGAGGAATCGTTGAGACCGCTGAGGAGGCGAAGGCGCTGACGGACACCAAGAGAAAAGCCGTTGCGGCTCCGACCGTCGCGTCACAGGAGAAATTTCCTGAGAAGACTGTCAGGCCAAAAGATTGGTCTGAGGTCGCTCAACAATTCAGGTAAATTGAGCAGAAAATATCATGCGATGGTTGAAATTTTAGGCAGTCGGTCAGGCGAGCGCTTTGCTGATCATTCTGGCTTCATCCGGCTTCGCCCCGCACCATGACGCGACGCTCCAGCCCTCCTGGTACTACTCGTGGTCGAGTTACTCATCTACATAGAGTAAAAAATTGACCTTTGGAGGGGGCTCCTTTATCATGGAAGGACGTTTGGGAATCCCCTGGTGACACGGCCCAAGACGACCTTCCGCTGCCAGCAATGCGGGTATCAGTTTCCGCGCCAGTTGGGGCGCTGTCCGGAGTGCAAATCCTGGAACAGTATGCAGGAAGAGCGGACCCCCGAGGTCGGGAAGGGGCGTCCCCGCGCCGTGGGAAGGCCGTCCGGACCACTCCCGTTGGCCGAGATTGAATCTGGCCTGGAATCACGGCTCCTGACCCACGTCGGGGAGTTTGACCGGATTCTCGGCGGAGGAGTCGTCCGGGGCTCCGTGGTCCTGATCGGCGGCGATCCCGGTATCGGCAAGACCACCTTGCTGCTGCAGATCCTGCCCCGGCTCGCCACGTCGCCTGAGCGGGTCCTCTACGTGTCGGGCGAGGAGTCTCCCCGCCAGATCAAGATGCGGTGCGAGCGGCTCAGCATCGAATCCGAGACCCTCCTGATCTATCCGGAAACGAACTTGGAGGAGATCCTGAAAACGACGCAGACCGTGGCGCCGGCGGCGCTGGTGGTGGATTCGATTCAGACGACGTTCACGAGCCTGCTGACGTCGGCGCCTGGGAGCATCAGCCAAGTGCAGGAAGTGGCCGCGCAGTTGATGTTCTACGCCAAGCGCAGCGGGACGCCGGTCTTTCTGATCGGTCATGTGACGAAGGATGGGGCAATCGCCGGCCCGCGGACCCTGGAGCACATCGTGGACACCGTGCTCTACTGCGAAGGGGAGAAGAGCCAGGCATACCGGATCCTTCGGGCGGTGAAGAACCGGTTTGGCTCCACCAACGAGATCGGCGTGTTCGAAATGACGGACGCCGGGCTCAAGGAGGTCGCCAACCCGTCCGCCTGGTTCCTGTCGGAACGGCCGCAGAAGGCGACTGGCTCCGTGGTGGTCGCGAGCCTGGAGGGCACACGCCCGATCCTCATTGAATTGCAGGCGTTGGTCTCACCGACAAGCTTCCCCATGCCCCGGCGGATGGCGAACGGCGTGGACGGTAACAGGATCGCGCTCCTAGTCGCGGTGATGGAGAAACGGATGGGCCTCAACCTCGGCGGCCAAGACATCTATGTGAACGTGGTCGGAGGGTTGCGGATCGAGGAACCGGCGCTGGACCTTGGAATCGTGGCAGCCGTGACCTCCAGCTTGCGGAACCGGCCCATAGCCCCCACGACGGTGGTGTTCGGCGAGGTGGGTCTGGGCGGAGAGGTGCGGGCGGTCGGCCACGGCGAGATCCGCTTGCGCGAGGCTGCCAAGCTGGGCTTCCGGCGCTGTCTGTTACCGGAGCGCAATCTGGAGAAGATGCCGCCGATCGAGTCGTTGGAGCTCATCGGGGTGGTGGAAGTGGGACAGGCCCTGGATGCGGTGCTCACCTAATCTGACGCGGACTCTCTTCAGCGTGGGACTGGGCCTGGTCCTACTGGCCGGATGCGCGCGAGCAACTGGAGCAGCGTCTGCCTTCCATTCGCCTGCCCCGCTCGTGGAGTCTGTGATGCAGACCGGCCCTGCGTTTCACTACCGCGTCGAGCGCGCGTCCGATCCTGCCGCGACATCGAC
>DASQRT010000276.1:0-7632 GCA_035642795.1 Nitrospirales bacterium | reverse complement strand
CGGAATGATGGTGCCCATATGATCCGCTCCATGTTCTCCCCCGGCATTGCCTTGATGGACCGCCTGACCTACCCGAAGAAGTTTGCCATGATCGGGTTGTTGTTCGCAGCGCTGCTGGCAATCGTCCTTTTCTTCCTGATTGAAGAGATGAATAGCGGGATAGAGTTTGCCACCAAAGAACTCCTTGGTGTCGAGTACCTGCGGCCGGTTCAAAAACTCGAAGAGGATCTCCAGGACCACCGCGGCCTACTGTATGCGTCCAATCGGGATGATGCCTTCGATGATAAACTCGCACGCCTGTACGGGCAACTCGACGACGATATCCGGGCGGTGGACTCAGTGGATCGTAAACTCGGTGCCACCCTGGTGACCACGCTCCAATGGCTGGAGATCAAGAGTAAGTGGCGGGTGCTCCAATCAGACGCGGCCCATCTGCCGGCGCAAGACAGCTTTGACCGGCACACGGTGCTGATCGCGGACGTGATCGCGTTGATCGCCCAGGCCGGGGATCAGTCGAACCTGATTCTGGACCCCGACCTGGATACGTATTACTTGATGGAAACGGTCGTGAACCGGCTGCCCGTGCTGGCCGACCAGCTAGGACAGGCCCGCGCGTTGGGCACCCATGTTGTGACGCAGCATCAAACGGTGTTAGCGTATGATAAATTCCAGATCAGCAATCTGGCCAGCCTGATCAAAGCGACGCAGAAATCTACAGGGCGCAACTTCGACGTGGCCTTCCACAATACCCTGAACTCACGTCTTCAGCCATTGCTGGAACCGGTGCTCAAAAAATCCATCGGCGCCATTAGTCGGATGCTCAACCTGCTTGAGTCCATCACGATGGGGACAAAAGGCCCCCTTCCACAGCCAGAGGACTATTGGGCAGTCGCCACGGAAGCCAAGAATGCCAATTACCAGTTGTATGCGCTTGCCTCCCCCGCACTGGCCGACCTCTTACATGCCCGCATCGACAAGTTCTCCTGGAAAAAGTCGTTCGTCGAGATTGTGACACTGGTGATTGTGCTGGTCGTGCTCTACCTGTTCATGGCCTTCTATCTGGCCGTCATGCGAACCGTGTCGAGCCTCGATCAGGTCTCCCGGCAATTGGCGAGCGATGAGATAGGGGAGACATTGCTTCTGGTGGAAACTCGTGACGAGCTGGGCCAGATCACTCGCGCCTTCAGCACGCTTGTCAGGCGCTTGCGGCAGGAGTGGGCCACTTCGCAGGAAGAAACCGCCCGAGCCACGGTCGCAGAGGCCAGGGCCAGCCTTATCATCGGTACTGCTCTCGATGCCGTGATCGTCATGGACGGTAAAGGAAAAATCTGTGACTGGAATCCCATGGCTGAAACCATTTTTGGCTGGCCCCGCGATGAAGCCATCGGACGGCTCTTGAGCGAGACGATCGTGCCGCTGCAGCATCGTGAAGCTCATGAGCAAGGCTTGAAGCGCTTTCTGGCCACGGGCGAGGGGCCGGTGCTGAACAAGCGGATTGAGATTACGGCCTATCATCGGGATGGACATGAATTTCCGGTGGAATTGGCCATCTCACCCGTCCAATCGGGAGACACCTTCACGTTCAGCGCCTTCGTGCGCGACATCACCGAACGCAAGCAGGCAGAAAAAAACTTAAGCGTTGCCAAAGAAGCCGCCGAGGCCGCCAACGTGGCCAAGAGCGAGTTCCTGGCCAGCATGAGCCACGAGATCCGCACCCCGATGAACGCGATCATCGGCATGGCGGATTTGCTAGCGGAAACGCCTCTCTCGGTTGAACAGACCAAATACGTGCAGATCTTCCGCCGCGCGGGCGACAACCTGCTCGATCTCATCAACGACATCCTCGATCTCTCCAAAGTCGAAGCCTCGCAACTGGGGCTGGAGCGGACCGGGTTCGACCTCAACGAATTGGTGGAGAAGGTCACCGAAATGCTGTCCGTCCGGGCCCATGCAAAATTTCTAGAACTGGCCGGCTCCATCGCGCCGGAGGTGCCCCCCTACCTGGTCGGCGACCCGACGCGTCTGCGGCAGGTCCTGCTCAATTTGCTCGGCAACGCCATCAAGTTCACGGATTCCGGCGAGGTGGCTTTGCGCGTGGAGGTGGACAAATCGAGGGGGGAGGATCAAGGGGGGAGTAAATCCGTGGCGTTGCGGTTCGCGATCTCGGACACCGGCATCGGCATCCCGCCGGACAAGCTTGGGACGATTTTCGAGCGGTTCACGCAAGTGGACTCATCCACGACGCGGAAGCACGGCGGCACCGGGTTGGGTTTGGCCATCTGCAAGCGTCTCGTCGAATTGATGGGAGGGCGTATCTGGGTGGAGAGCTCACCCGGTTCAGGCACTACATTCTACTTCACGGTGTGTGTTGAGGTTCAGTCCGCGACCCAACGCAGCTCCAAGTTCACGCCCGTGCAGTTGCGGGGCCTGCGGACCCTCGTGGTGGACGACAACGACACCAATCGGCTGATCCTGCGGGAACTGCTGAGTTCCTGGAAAGCAGTGGTGACGGAGACGGCGACGGGAAAAGATGCGTTAGCCGAGTTGCAACGGGCGCAGGCGGCCGCTACACCGTATGAACTGGTGCTGCTCGACTGCCGCATGCCGGAAATGGACGGCTTCCAGGTCGCGGAAGCGATTAGGGAGCACCCCGGTCTCACCGGGGTCACCATGATGATGTTGACCTCGGAGAACCGGAAAGAACATATCCAGCGCGCCCGCGATCTCGACTTAGCTGGCTACGTGGTGAAGCCGATCAGGCGGACGGACCTGCT
This sequence comes from Nitrospirales bacterium, assembly GCA_035642795.1. Classification (GTDB taxonomy): domain Bacteria; phylum Nitrospirota; class Nitrospiria; order Nitrospirales; family NS-4; genus NS-12. The sequence continues at coordinate 4,858 of DASQRT010000276.1, read as the reverse complement.
CGAGGCGGTCGCCACGGCCGTGGGCCAGAGCCGGAGTGCTGCGGCCCCGGCTCGAGCAGAGGCGCCCCCCCAGGCTGAGTTGGCGCCCCGGCCGCTGCGGATCCTGCTCGCCGAGGATTCGGCCGACAACCGCCTGCTCATCCAGTCCTTCTTCAAGAAGACGCCCCATCATCTCGATATAGCCGACAACGGTACCATCGCGGTCGCGAAGTTCCGCGCCCGCAGCTATGATCTCGTGCTGATGGACATGCAGATGCCGGTGAAGGACGGCTATGCCGCCACCAGAGCTATCCGGCAGTGGGAACGAGACCATGGGCGTCCGCCCACGCCGATCATCGCGCTGACGGCCCATGCCCTGAAGGAGGACGAAGAAAAGTGCCTAGCCGCGGGGTGCACGACCTATTTGACCAAGCCAATCAAGAAGGCCACCCTGCTGCAAGCGATCCAAGAGTACGGAATGATGGTGTCCACATGACGAATGATCAGCCGACTAGCAAGAACGAGAAAAAGTCTCGAGGAGATCTGCTATGAGTAGCCCCACGAAACCATTGATCCTCTGCGTGGACGATGAACCGGCTATGCTCCGGCTCATGAAACGGGTGTTAAGCGAAAGCGGCTACGGGGTGATGACAGCAGAGAGCGGCGACATGGCTATTCTGACGATCCACCAAACGAAGCCGGATCTCATCCTGTTGGATATTAAAATGCCTGGCATGGACGGGTACCAGGTCTGCGCCCGCTTACAGGAACACGAGGACACGGCGCAAATTCCAGTTCTCTTCGCTACCTCGTCGGGCGGCGAGCAGGATAAAGCCCGTGCATTGGCCCTGGGAGCCGTTGATTATCTGGTCAAGCCGTTTGAAGGCGAGGCGCTCCTCGCCAAAATTCGGGCCCAGTTAGGTATGCTCCCCCGCTGGAAGGACTTCCACTCAGATGCAGTGTCCTGGAAGGAGCGCTTCCAACCGTCGGACTTTCTTCGATTCAAAGAACATCTCGCCGAGCACTTGAACCTCCTACCGGCCAAGCGTGAAATACTGATGAAGACGCCGCCAGCCAGGATTTACGCCATCACAGCGGAATTGGGGACTCGAAGCAGCCAGATGGCACAGACGATCGCCAAGTTTATGCGCCTGTCCCATGTGCCCCACGTGAACCCCGAAGACATTCGACTCGGAGTGCTGCAGCCCTCCTTCTGCAAGACGCATCAGGTCGTCCCCGTCCGCGATGCCTCCGCCGCCAATGCCTTCGTGCTGAGCAACCCGTTCAACTGGGAACTCCTGGACATGTTAAAGAAGTCAGCCGGCCAACCGGCCATCTTGCTCATCACCGAACCGGAGAATATCGCGGCCCTGCTCATGAGCGGCACGGCCACGGAAACGGGACGGCCTGGGAGCGCCTCCGCGTTTCGGACCGGCACTGATCAGATCGCGGACTTCAACCTGATGGGCGATGTGAATCCCGAGGGTGAAGCGGCCGTGGACGTTGAGTCGGACTACGAAGACTTGGAGCCGTACAAGTTGGCCAAGGAGGCCAAACTGCCGCCCATCATTCGCCTGGTCAACATGATCCTGACCGACGCCGTGAAGGCAGGCGCGAGTGACGTCCACATCGAGCCCCAGGAGATCCTCTTGCAGGTCCGCTACCGCGTGGATGGGTTGCTCAAGGACGTCCTCAGAATACCCAAGCATCTCCAGCCCTCCACGATCTCCCGCTTCAAGGTGATCTCCGGAATGGACATCGCGGACCACCGCAAGCCGCAGGACGGCCGGAGCCGGCTACGGTTCAGCGGTGGGCAGGTGGACCTACGTGTCTCCACCCTGCCGACGCAGTACGGAGAGAAGATCGTGATCCGTATCCTGGACAGTTCCAAGGCGCACATCGGTATGGATCAGCTCGACCTGATGCCGGACAATCTCCGCGTGCTTCAGCGGCTGCTTGCCAGCCCCCAAGGCATGATCCTGGTCACTGGGCCCACAGGCAGCGGGAAGACCACGACACTCTACACCTCGCTGAATTGGCTGAAGTCGCCGACAAAGAATGTGGTCACACTCGAAGACCCGATCGAATTCAAGCTCGCTGGCTTGAACCAGGTCCAGATCAACACCAAAGCCGGCATGACCTTCGCCGCGGGGCTCCGCTCGATCCTGAGGCAGGATCCGAACGTCATCCTGGTGGGCGAGATCCGCGATCCGGAGACCGCCATCATCGCGCTGGAGGCGTCGCAGACGGGCCACTTGCTGCTGAGCACCTTGCATACGAACGACGCGGCGGCGACCATCACCCGCCTGTTGGACCTGGGGATCGAGCCGTTCAAGGTGGCGTCGTCGGTGATCGGCATCCTAGCCCAGCGCTTGGTCAGACGGATGTGTGCCGCGTGCGCCGTCGAGCGTCAACCGATGGAAGACACGATCGAGAAGCTCGGTGGCGCCAAGCGGCTCCCTGCCGGTGTCCGTTGGAAGGCCAGCGCGGGGTGCGACGCGTGCCAGGGAACGGGGTACAAGGGTCGACTGGCGATCCATGAGCTGCTGGAAATGACGGAGAAGATCCGCGAAATGATCGTCAGCCGGGCGGCAGACCAAGCCATCCGCGAGGCGGCCAGGCAGAGCGGCATGCGTCTCATGATGGAGGATGGAATCGCCAAAGCCGCCCAGGGGCTGACGACCCTGGACGAGGTCTTGCGAGTCGTGCCACCGGACGCCGCGTCAAGGTCAGCGGACGTTGAAACGGTTGGTCTCTCCAGCCGGAAATCTGCAAGACGCACGCCACCCGAATCAGCCTCGAAGGCTTCCGAGAAAGCGTCCATTCTGATTCTGGAGGACGACCCGGATACGCAAGCGCTCTTGAAGCTACTGCTGGAAAATGGCGGCTACGAGACGACAGTAGCGGGCGACGGCATCGAAGCGCTCATGCATCTTGGCAAGAAGGACTTTGCTTTGATCCTGTCGGACATCACCATGCCTAACCTGGACGGCATTCAATTGCTGGAGATGAACAACAAAAAGGGTATCCAAATCCCCGTGATCTTATTGACCGCTCAAACCGGTGAAGAGTTTGAGCTGAAAGGACTGGAGCTGGGGGCGGCGGATTACTTGAAGAAGCCGATCAAGAAGGACACCCTGCTCATGAGGGTGAAGAAGGTGTTGGAAAGGCACTCATAGCGCGAGACTGCACATGGGCACACCAGAAGGGGCATTCCTGAATGACTTGGACCGTCAATCAGAACACAGGCTGTTCATATGGCGCGGATTCTGATCATTGACGATGAAGTGACATTCCGAGGGTTGCTCCGAAGGATGCTGAAACAGGCGGGGTATGAGGTGCTCGAAGCTCCAGACGGCACTGCGGGGGTTGCGAGCTACCGTGAGAGTCTTGCTGACCTGGTGATCGTTGACCTCCAGATGCCAGGGAAAAATGGAATTGATGTGATTACGGAACTACGACGCGACTATCCCGATGTCAAGATCATTGCCATGTCGGGTGGAGGGCCGACAGGAGATTTTGATCCCCTCTCGGCTGCCAAGGCACTCGGAGCCCAGCATACGTTCCTCAAGCCCTTTAATCATAAAAAACTCCTATCGGCGATCAAGGAGTTGTTCCCCGTGTGAGTGGCACGGGGTGAGGTGATCGGTCACAAGAAAGGAAAGAAACGCCAATGGCGACGATTTTGGTGATGGATGACGAGCGGATTGTCTGCGACCTGCTGCGGGCGGTGTTGACCCGCCACGGCCACGAGGTGCTCATCGCGACCAGCGGCCGCACGGGGCTCGAGCTGTTTAAGAAACAGCAGCCCAGGTTTACTCTGCTGGACCTCCGCATGCCGGAGATGAACGGCATCGAAGTGCTCAAGCAGATTCGCGTCCTCGATCCGGGAGCTGCCGTCATCGTCTTGACGGGAGCAGGCAGTGTTGACTTGGAAAACCAGGCTCGACAGATGGGAGTCACTGATTTTCTCAGCAAAGGACTCTCGCTCGATGTGCTGGTCAGTGCCATGGAGCGGGTCCTACAGCAACCGGTCAAGCCTCCGGCGTCTTCCACGCAATCCGCCGACGCCCAGAAAGCTCCGTCTCATTCGCAGGAAGCAGGTTCGATCCTGGTGGTGGATGACGAGCCGCCGATCAGGGACTTGCTCAGGAAATACTTGTCCGCCCGTGGCTATCGGGTGCGTGTGGCTTCTGACGGCCAACAGGTGCTGACCTTGGTTAATCAGGAGAGCCCCGATACCATCGTGCTCGACGTGCACATGCCGGACATGAATGGGGTCGAGGTCTTGAAAAAACTCCGGGAGAAGAACTACGCGGGTGGAGTGATCATCCTGACATCTAGCCAGGATGAGGCGTTGCTGCAAGAAGGCCTTGAGCTCGGTTCCGTTGATATCCTTGGCAAGCCTGTGGACCTTGAGCGGCTGGAGTTGACGATCCAATTGGGCAGCATCCTCTCCACGCCCTGAAGCACTCGTAGGAAGGTTACGATGGCGACGATTCTGGTGATAGATGATGAGCGGCTGCTGTGCGACCTCCTGCGGGATATGCTGCAGCTTCACGGCCATGAGGTTGTCACGGCCTATAGCGGCCATGAGGGCATCGAGTCGCACCGGCAACGGCGGCCGCAATGCACGCTCCTCGACCTCTACCTGCCGGACATGAACGGGATCGAGGTGCTCACGCGCATACGCGAGAGCGACCCCAAGGCGGCCGTCATGATCCTGACCGGATCAGCGTCCGATAAACTGGAGCGGGAGGCTCGGAAACTGGGAGTCACGGATTTTCTCATCAAGGGGATTCCGCAGGAGGCCTTGATTGGAGCCGTGACACGGGCGGTCCAGCCTCAAAGCCCACCCGCGGCGTGCGCGGGCATGACT
>DASQRT010000275.1:0-2730 GCA_035642795.1 Nitrospirales bacterium | reverse complement strand
GGTCCGTTTCCCCGCGGTGAAGGCTCTGGTCCCCTCCGTCCACGGCAAGATGCACGGTTCGGTCTTTGGCCTGCAGGAGATACCTTCCCGCGCGTCGAATCGGTTCGATGCCCAGATGCCAGTGAAGTCGCACACGGTGTGTTCTCGCGCCGGTCAGCCGATCCCAGATCAGCCAGCAGCCAGGCGGCTGAAAGACCACCGCGCGCCAGTGTGTGACCCCAAGGCGTCGGGCATACCCATCGTGGCAGGCAAGGACCCGGACGACGCCATTCGAGGCCTGCTCGAAGCGCACACGCTCGGCATCAAACGGATGTGACCAGAGAAATGCGGTTTCCTGAACGGCTTGATCCAGGTCATCCACTGTGACCGTGTTATGGGCCGAGGTGCCACGAAAATACGCTCGCCAACGGGGATCGCCGTTGTAGGTGTACGTGCCCGGATCGATCAGGATCTCCTGCCTGCCCAGTCGGAATAATACCGATAAGGCGTCGGCATGACCGTGCCCGTAGCACGGCGCGAGTCCCAGCGGTCCATGATCAAAGATGAGCCTCGCCCGCTCTCCGTCTCCGGCTCGAATCACGGAATAGCCCGCATCGTCGAACACGTTCACGCCCTGCGTCCAGGCGTTGTTGGGTTGCGACAGCCGAAGGAAGGGAGAGAGCGCATAGCCCTGGTCGCCGTCACCGATCTGAGGCAACCCCCGGGGCGTGTCAGCAAATGCGCTCAAAAACCCCCGTCCGCGATGATACGCGTCGTAGATCACTCCAGGAACCGAATGCTGCCGGTGTCGTAGCAGCGTCACCACGAGGCCATACAAGTCCACAATGAACCACTGGTACCACCACGCTTGTTCAGCGCCGCCTCCGTCAGGCAGAATTTGACGGTCAGCTTCTTGCTCCAAGAGGGAGAGCCCCAACGTCTTCCATCGGTCGGCTCCAGCCATCTCAGGGAAAAGAACCCCCACATACACCAAGGCGGCTGCTTCCGCGATGGTGTGGTTGCCGGCCGAAGAATGAGTCGAGACGCGTTTCCCGATGAATTCCGCGTGAGCCCGAACCAACCTCGTCAGGGCATTCCAGGCACTGTCTGGAACCAGCCGTGTTTCCCGCGCGAGGTCCATCGCATGGCACACGGCCAAGATACGCAAGCCACATTCCATCGCTGAAACGTAGTGAATGCCCGTCAAAAATGGATTCGCGTCGACCCATGACAGCAGTTGTGCGCTCAGAAGCGCGACGGCCCGCTCGCGAATCGCCGGCTGCGCGCCCCGCGCGAGCAACGCCAGCGCGATCAAATGCTGGAGCCGGGAAGGCTCCCACGCGATTCGAATGTCGCCGTAGGGATTGCCCGGGTGGTACGGAACCCGACCGAAAAAGAACTGCGGCCAAACCATGTGCGTGTCGGGCGCCTGATGCCAGACCGCATCTTCGGGTCGCCAGACCCAGTCGCATCCCAGCGCGTTCACCTTTCCGGACAGCAGCGCATCAGAGACGATACCGTTCGTCTCAAAGGACCAGGGTAGTTCAGGCAGCTTCGATGCGAACCCGTCGCAGAACGAAAACCGGCGATGGTCAACGATGCTAGTCGATGCCGATATGCGCCGAAACCGGTGCTTGATCTGCAGCGTCTTGAGGACATACTGCTCTCCAACACGGTGCAGGACCTCGCCCGGGCGCATGACGCGGAGCCGCTTGGCATACCAGGCCAGGGAGCGCATACCAGCACGCCCCGAGTTCTCAGTCTTGCCGTTGCGCATCAGGCGAGGCCCGGCACATCGTACACCTGCCCCGTTCGTAGACTCTGGACAGCCAGCATGCAGGTTCTCGTCACTGACTCGATCTCATCAAAACGCATCACCGGGCCCTCTCCTCTCGCGATTCCGGTGACAAATTGGATCATCTCGGACCGGAATCCCTTGTCCTGCTTGCCGGATTTGAAAATCGTTCGATTTCCATGAGCATACAATTCAGAGACCAGGAAGTCGTCCATGGCCAGCGACTTGCCATCGCCGAAACCCTCGAACCGTTCCTTGGCCATCGCCGTATCCCCGCCTGCCGCGTAGACAACGACGCCGATGGAGCCGTCACGAAAGGCAACCGACAGCAGGCTCTGGTCGTCCATAACCCCGGAGTTGTGATGCGCGATGCGCCGCGCATGAACGGAGCTCGGGAGAGCGCCGCACACTGCCTGCATGTAATCGACGAAGTGGCAGGCCTCCCCCATGATCCGCCCCCCTCCGACCTGAGGATCCTGGGTCCAATGATCCGGCGGCTGGGGACCGGCGTTGACTCGAAATGCCATGACGAGCGGGTTCTTGCGGTCCTGGAAAAAACTCTTTGCCTTCTCCGCGTGGACAGAGAACCGGCGATTGAACCCCACCATGAGATGGAGCCCCTCTTTCGACCCCTTCTCGTACGCGGATATAATCCGCTCCAACTCCTCCTCGGTGAGACACAACGGCTTTTCAACAAACACGTGCTTGCCCGATTCAAGCGCCTCGGCCACCAGCGTCCCATGGGTATCATGGCGCGTCCCGATCACGACTATGTCAACCGACGCATCGTGTAACACTTCTCGATAATCGCTGGTGCAGTAAACCGCCTTGGTCTTTTCCGCCAGGGCTTTACCCTGGGCCCCTGTCCCCGTACAGATCGCACGCAGATGGACCTCTTTCAGCGCCAGAATCGCGGGCAACAGCCTATCCTTGACGTGGTTTCCGGCTCCGATGAT
>DASQRT010000274.1:0-2447 GCA_035642795.1 Nitrospirales bacterium | reverse complement strand
GGAGAGGCTCCAAACCCAGCCCCCGGCGAGCGTCTTGACCCGGTGCTCGGCGACATACTCGGACTCCCCGCCGTTCAGGCAATTGTCCAGGGTCTTCTTCACCTTCGGAAGATCTTCGGGATGCACCATTTGCGCCAATTCGTCGAGGGTCAGGGCGCTGGTTTCCTTGCCCACTCTCAGGATGATCGACCAGTTGCCGCCCAGGAACACGTTGGTCCTGCGCGCGTCCCAGTCCCAGATCAGGATGTTGGCCGCTTGCAGCGCGAGGTCCAGGCGATCCTTGGCGTCCTTGACCTGCTCGAGGAGCCGTTCATTTTCCCGGCCGAAGCGGAGCGTTTCGATCAGCGCGCGGTTGGAAGACAGATACAGCGCCAGGAGCACGGCGGAGAACACCAGGATCAGGATCCCGGCGGAGGTGTTGAATGCACCGCCCTGCGAAAAAAGCAGGCCGATCAACGGCGTGAAGATCGGCACGATCAGGCAGGCGAACGACTTGGGGCTGGGGGCGAGCGCCGGAGGCAGTCCCATGGCCACGCTGCCGATCAGGAATGGAAGGAGGATTTCGTGGAACTGACCGTGCTCCGGATAGAGCAGCAGCACCGTGAGGCCCCAGGCAGTGCCGACCGACGCGCTCGTGAGGCAGAAGAAACCCTCCCAGCGCGCCGCGGCTTCCGGTCCGGGCTGGCGCAGCTGGTACGTACGCTTCAGGGCGATTCGCACCAAGCTCGCCAGCACCAGCCAGATCAGCCAGGCAGCGAGGAGCTTGTTGCTGATGTAGCCCCAAAGGGCGAATGCCGCGATGGCCGAAGTGAGAAGGATGGCGGGGACATCGTTTCCCGACAGCCGGTAGAGAAGCGAGACTCGCTGAGGAAGAAATTCGGCGGAGGACAGGGCGCCGATCGAGGCGCGTGGCGCGGTCACGTTTTCGGTCCCGGGAGGTGTGAAGAGCGAATCATTGATTCTGGCACGGTTTGGCAAGCGCTGCCGTTCATCCGAGCAAGAAGCGGGCCGGCGAGCCGAAAGTTTGATGGGGTCGGAGGAATCAGGTTATACTTTCGACGTTCGTTGCAGAGCGGGACCGGCGTGAGCCGGTCCCGCTCTGCACATGTGGCCCCACCATGAGCCCGCTGCCGTGCCCGTCCCCCCGCCCGCGCTGCTTGCATTAGCCGACGGGACTGTCTTTCGGGGCACGTCGGCCGGAGCGCCCGGCCTTGCCTCGGGGGAAGTGGTTTTCAATACGGCCATCACCGGATATCAGGAAATCCTGACCGACCCGTCGTATTGCCGCCAAATCGTCACGCTGACCCATCCGCACATCGGCAATACCGGGGCCAACCGCGAGGACCTCGAGTCGGGAAAGGTGTTCGCCGCGGGTCTGGTGGTGAGGGATCTGTCCACTGCGGTCTCGAGCTGGCGCGCCGAAGGGAATCTCTCGGATTTTCTCATCTCGGACAAGGTGGTCGCCATCGCGGGCATCGACACGAGGCGCCTCACTCGGATCCTTCGCGAAAAAGGCGCCCAAAACGGCGCAGTGCTCGCCGGCTCCGACGACGCCGATCAGGCCCTGGAAGCCGCGCGGGCCTTTCCCGGCCTGGCAGGAATGGATTTGGCGAAGGTGGTGACGACCGCCAAGCCCTACGAGTGGTCCGAAGGGCGGTGGCAGGCGGGCGGCGGATTCATCCCGGGCGCCGACCCGCGGTTTCACGTCGTCGCGTACGACTACGGCATAAAACGCAACATATTGCGAATGCTCGTCGATCGCGGCTGCCGGGTTACGGTTCTTCCGGCGCAGACGCCGGCAGCGGATGCCCTTTCGCTCGAGCCCGACGGGGTGTTCCTGTCGAACGGTCCGGGCGACCCGGAACCGTGCGACTACGCGGTACGCGCCATCCGGCAGATCATCGACTCGGGGATTCCGACTTTCGGGATCTGCCTCGGCCACCAGCTGATGGGGCTCGCGTCCGGTGCAAAGACCGTGAAGATGAAGTTCGGGCATCACGGCGCCAATCATCCCGTCAAGGACCTGGAAAGCGGGTCGGTGGTAATCACCAGCCAGAATCACGGCTTCGCGGTCGACCCGGACACGCTCCCGGCGAATCTCGAGGCCACCCACGTATCCCTCTTCGACGGCAGCTTGCAGGGCCTCGCACGCACCGACCGCCCGGCGTTCTGCTTTCAGGGGCACCCCGAGGCGAGCCCCGGACCGCACGACATCGGGTATCTCTTCGACCGTTTCGCAAAGATGATGCAGGAGCGAGCGAGTGCCTAAGCGCACCGACATCAAGAGCGTGCTTATCATCGGGGCGGGGCCGATCGTCATCGGACAGGCCTGCGAGTTCGATTATTCCGGCGCGCAGGCGTGCAAGGCCCTGCGCGAGGAAGGCTACACTGTGGTCCTGGTCAACAGCAACCCAGCCACGATCATGACCGACCCCGACACGGCCGAC
>DASQRT010000273.1:0-4884 GCA_035642795.1 Nitrospirales bacterium | reverse complement strand
CTCCAGCTTCCGCAACGCCTCGGCCTTTTGTTTCTTGTAGCGGATGATCCCGGCTGTCTCTTCGATCAACTCGCGCCGCTCGACCGGCGACGCCTTCAGCACACGATCAATCCGGCCCTGCTCGATGACCGTATGCCCTTTGCTGCCAGCGCGCGTGTCGAGCAACAGGCTGCGAACGTCTTTCAAGCGGCAGGACGTCTTATTGATGAAGTACTCGCTCACGCCGTCGCGGAACAGCCGGCGTGTCACCATCACTTCCTGACATTCCCCGAGCGCAAATGGCAGCGGCGCCGCCTCGCCGTCGCCGTTACCGTTGCCGTGTGATTTTCCATCGACATCGCCGAGGATGAGGGAGACTTCGGTCATGCCAAGAGGTTGGCGGGACTCGGTCCCGTTGAAGATGACGTCCTCCATCCGTTCGCTGCGCAGGGCCTTGGTGCTCTGCTCGCCCAGGACCCAGAGGACCGCATCAAGGATGTTGCTCTTGCCAACCCCGTTCGGCCCGACGACGGCCGTAATCCCGGGTTGGAAGATCACCTCAGCCTCCACGAAGGACTTAAACCCTCGCATCTCCAACCGCATCAAATACATAGGCTTCCTTCTTTACCTAAGGGCGCTGTCCATAGAAGTCACCCTTGGAGGAAAGCCTCTACCATATCTTGTGGAGAAATGCAAACAAAAACACAGCCTAATGGGGCAGCGCAGTCACGATACCGGACTTGTTGCCTGGTGGCCAGTGTGTTAGGTACACAGGTGATGGGCCGTCCCTTTCTGCTCGCCTTATTCGCGCTCGCCGGATCGCTGTTCGCCGGTCTGGCTGAGCCCCTGCCGGCCGAAGAGAGCGCCCAGCCATTCCAAGAATGGCAGATTCTGGAAGTGCAGGCCAGCCGCCCGATCAGTTTCAAGGATCTGCTCGCCGACCTTGCGACCGCGGACGTGATCTACATCGGCGAGGAGCACAGCCATCGCTCGCATATTGAAGCCGCCCTGCGCATCCTCCAGGCGCTCGTCGACCGCAACCGCAAGCCAGCGCTGGGCCTAGAGATGTTCGGGTGGGATGGGCAGGCCGGCCTGGATCACTATCTGGCGGAACCGGACATGGCGACAGATCAGTTTCTCCAGAAAGCCCACTGGAAGGAGAACTGGGGTGGCGCTTACAACGACTATGCGCCGCTCATCGATTTCGCCCGCTCCCACCACTTGCCCGTGCTTGCCCTGAACCCGCCCAAGTCGCTAGTGCGGCTCGTGGCGAAGGAAGGTTTCCTGCGTGCCCTGAAGGATCCAGAGATGCTGCGCTGGCAGATGCGCGATGAAGTCCTTTCCGACGAGCCCGCGTATCGCGAGGTCATGGTGTCGCAGCTCCGCGCCTGCCATAGCGGCCTCTCCGAAGAAGCCTACCAGCGCATGTACGAAGCCGCCATGTTTCGGGACGAAGGCATGGCGAAGATCATCTCCGAGCGCCTCATCCATCGTGCAGCAGACGTAGGGCCCGTCGTCAGCTACACGGGGGCGGGCCATATTCAATACCGGCTGCCTGTTCCCAACCGTGTCCTTCGAAGGTTGAACGGCGCCATTCGACAACGCACCGTTTATCTCACATCGTACGAGCCCCGGCGCGAAGACGAAATCCGCACGCTCTTGCAGCAATCGATCGCGGATTACGTCTGGCTGACCCCGCTCAGCGCGCACGGCACCCCGCGGCGCTGCCTCTAACCGCCCTAGAACACGATCGTGTACTGGAGGCGCGCGCGATTCTCGATCAAGGTGACAGCTCCGCCCACATCCACAGCGCTGAGGTGTGTGGTGACCACGCCATAGTCGAACTGCAGCTTGTGCTCATGCCCGTTCAGGTACCAGTTGAGGCCGCCCACTGCTGAGGTGAGGATGTCCTGAGAGAGATGCGTGTCCGGGTCCATGTAACCGTAGCGCCCGACGACTTCGATGGTCTTCGGCACGATGAAGTAGCCACCCTGCACGTAGTAGCCCGTCGCGTTCCCGATGCGCTTGGAATGATCGTGGGCGTCCACGTTCCGAACGAACCCCTCCCCTTGAAGCGAGAAGCCCCTGTACTTGAAGACGAAGTCCACGCCCGTCGTCCCAATATCCACGATCCCCTGATCCAACAGGCGGCCGTTGCCCAAGGACGCAATCGCCGTGGAGATCTGCGTGTTGCTGCCGAGCCCTGTGGTGTTCGTCTGGAGACCGGCGTTGTAGCCGTAGCTTGCGCCCACGGCTAATTGCGGGGTCAGCGAGTATTCCAGATCCCCTTCCGGATATCCTGGCTTCCCCAGTAAGTCCGCCGTGACCCTGCCCACATACATCAACTCATTCGTGTTCCCAGGGGTATTGAGGCCAAGCCGGGTCAGGTTGATGCCCACCCCGTTGAACACCCCGAAGGCATAATTGATGGGATACTTGGCCTGGTCGCTGAAGACCGTGACGCCCTGGTCCCGCCGGTCGATCACGTTCGGAACAAAGGCCTCGGCGACGAAGCCCCGGTCCACGAACTGCAGGAGCGCGGAGGAGAAGAACTCCTGCCGGCCGAAGTGAGTGCGGTACTGCCCCACGCGAAGATTGGCCCAAGGAATCTGCTTGAGTGTGATATAGGCATCATAGAGCTGCGTCGTTGACCGCGTCGTGGTCGGCTGCGTGGTTGTGCCGTTGGTGTCGTTGCGAAATTGGACAAAGTAGGTCGTCTCAGGATTGAACGCGAACCCTTCGAAGACCAGGCGAACCCGCCTCACGTCGAACTCGCTCACATCCTCTTGAAGCTTCCTGGGCGTAACGGTCGTGCCGGAGATGGTGGGATAGTTCTTGGCGTCTCCGACGGTGCCATAGGCGCTATTCACGCGACTGTCGGTGAACCGAGTTTGAACGCGAATGCGGATCTTCAGTTGAAACTTGTCCTTGAACTGGGTGTAGAGCCCCCGGTCGTAGCCGAACTTGATCCCCTTGCCGAGGTCAATAGTGTTGTCACCATCGGCATCCTTGGCTGGAGGAGTTTCCTTGGCCGGAGTTTCCGGCTCTGCCTTGGAAGGCGGCGTTTCCGCTGCCTGGCCGGCTTCCTTGAGCGCCTGGTCATACTCCTGTTGCGTAATCACGCCCTTCTTCAGCAACAGGTTGAGCGCCGGATCCGCCGCGCCCGCAGGGATCGCTCCCCCAAGGAGCCAGGCAGTCACGACGAGTACAGAAATGGGTGAGAGTCGCATATTATTGTATCCTTTATTGCCTAACTTAGTAAACTTATATCCACAAAAAAACTTCTCTCAAGGATCCGGCACCGGCATCGTGCCGCGCTTGCCACCCGCCGGCGTCGTGGGTGACTCCCCGCCCCCAACGCTATTCACAACTTCCGATCGCAGAGCAGCCAGTCTCCATTTCGTGAAAAAAACATATAAAAGATAGCTGTCTATCACAATCGCTAGAACCATCACGCTGTAGGCCCACGGGCTTGCCACCAACTTCAGATCGATCAACACTCGGGAGAGACCGAACCCGACGACCCAGGCATCAAAGCTCATGCAGATGCGGCGAAACGTCTCAGCGTCGAGTCGTCGAATGAGATAGGCGCCGAGCGGAATCCCGACGAGAACGCTCGGAATAATCATCACGAAGATGCTCTGGCTTTCCGCCGCAAACAGGCCGAGGTGGTAATACACAATGGCGGTCAGGCTCGACTCGGCCACGCGGATCAAGCCGAGGCCGGCCCGAAATTCTTTTTTGACCAGGCCTTGATTATTGAACAAAATCGCCAAGGGCGGACCGGATACGGTGGTGACGGAATACAAGAAGCCGAGCCCCGTTCCGAAAGGGAGGCCGATGAGTCTTTCCGATTGAATCGGCCTCCGGACACCAGCTGCCTGGACCAGGATGAGGGGAAGAAGAACCGTATAGGTGACAAATTTGATCCAGCCCGGATGAAGGGAGGCGAGAAGGTAGCTACCGATCGCAATGCCGGGCAGCAGCCCGATGAGAATGGGATAGACCCGCTTCCATATAGCCGGCACGCTGGACCGATTGATAAAGAGAACATACAGGTTAATGAAAACTTCGATTAGAACGAGAGCTGGATTCAGAATGCGATTGGTATAGAAAACGAGCGCGACCGGCACGGTGAGCGAGGAAAATCCATACCCCAGCGCTCCGTTGACGAAAGCCGCAAAGAATGTAATGCCCAAGAGCACGATCACGCTGGTGTCAAACGAGGGCATAATCAACGTTTCCCCTTCACTCCCTCGGCGAAATCTTCGAGGTTGTAGTTGTCCAGAATATCCGCGATGGCGTTCCGTACTTCGCCCATCGCATCCTGCAGCGGACAGTAAGTCTTCTTCGCGTACGGACAGTCGTGGCATTTCTTGTAGGCCGTCTTGCTGACGCAGCCGATCGGGGCCAACGGGCCGTCCATAATGCGGATGACCTGCCCCAGCGTGACCTTCGCCGGCGGCTTGATCAGGGCGTACCCCCCCTGTGCCCCGCGGGTGCTGGCCAACAGCCCGGCGTGCTTCATCGCGAGCAGGATCTGCTCCAGGAACACAATCGGAATGTTCTGCCGCTCGGCGATCTCATATCGTCGAATCGGGCTCCTGCCGTAGGCCTTGGTGAGCTCGATCAGGGCGCGCAGGGCATACTCGCTTTTCTTCGAAAAGCGCATGGACTCCTTAAAAGTTTATTAAGTAAGTCGACATAGTACACATTAGAACGGCGCCTGTCAAGCCATTTTTTATCAGGCTGGCTCGGCGCGTGACATCACCTTCCGGCTTCGCTATAATGCCGCCCCCGTGGCTGAAGACACGGACTGATTCGGACATTGATCGGCGATTGGCCTGGCGTCAGGCAGGCACAAGGACACCCATGGAACTGGTTTTCCTCAGGCACGGATTGGCC
>DASQRT010000272.1:0-12568 GCA_035642795.1 Nitrospirales bacterium | reverse complement strand
CACTAGACTGGCCGAGGGCAACGTGAGGGCTTGGTGTTGAAGAAGTCCCTGCTCCTCCTCACCTGCCTTGCAGTTCAGCGCCGGCCGCTTCGTCCACCAGCCACAGCAGACGCTCCGGTCCGGGTTGGACACATTTGGCTGGATACTGCTCGGAAGGCGCCGTCCCTTCCAACACTTCCCGAAGGGCAGACGCTTTGTGCCGGCCTGCCACAGTGAAGAGCACCTGGTGCCCTGCGTTCAACACCGGCAGGGTCACTGTCAGGCGACGAGGCGGCGGCTTGGGCGCATCCAGCACAGGCGCCACCCACCGCGATTGTTCCTTGAGCACCGGAGACCTGGGAAACAGGGAGGCCGTGTGCCCGTCCGCTCCCATGCCCAGCAGTACCAAATCAAAACGCGGCAACGCCCCGAAGCACGCGCGCAGCTCTCCCTCATACGCCGCTGCGGCAGCATCCAAGTCCTTCGCTTCCGCCTTCATCCGATGAACGGATGAGGCCGGCAATCCCAAGGGGCGGAAGAGGGCTTCGTCCGCCATTCGATAGTTGCTCTGCGGATGGTCTGGCGGCACGGCCCGTTCATCCCCGAAGAAGAAGGCAATACGGTCCCACTCCACCCGCGATCGATACTCGGGGGAGGCCAGGAGCGTATACACGGCCTTCGGCGTCGTCCCACCGGCCAACAAAACACGGAACGGTCTGCGTGCGCTCGCAGCCTGCGCAGCCAGCTTCACGAACAGCTCGGCGGCTGCACGGGCGATCGCGGCAGCGTCCTTCACCACTTCCATTCTGCACACGGTCATCGGCATATCCTGTCTCAGAGCAGGAGCAGCCCCGCGGTCCGCGCCTGTTGCCACAGGGCCGACCTGATCAGCGCATCGAACCCGCGCGTCCCGCCCAGCGGATATGTTTCGCGGCCTTCTCTAAGCGTGGGGTATCCTTCGCCTCGCTTTTCCCGTGTGGGCGTCGCGGATCGGATGAGGTCTAGCAGCCAGTCTGCCTTCTCAGATGAGAGTCGCATCTCGACGTCTTCGGTCTGATTAGGAAGGATCACACGGCGAAGTCGTCGCCCCAAGGACTCGCTCACCGGAGTCCCTCCGATCCAGACGAATCGACGTTCTGCCGTCGGATCATCTTGCTCGGACGTCTCTTCCAGCACCCGTGCAACCCAGTTACACGGCACCTTCGGTTTTGGAACCGGACGGTCGAACCATTGCCGGACATTGGCCGTCAATCCCTCCCCGCGCATGTAAGAGGAGAGGGCCGCACGCAATCCGACACCGAGCCACTCCGGCGCTTCCCCTGCCGGCTCGTCGTGGGTGAGGTCGTTCTCCGCAAAGCCGCCGAACGACGGGCCCGTGATGCAGATGCCGTGGGCTGCCGGATCCAGCCCGATTGGACTGTGAGCGGTCGCCACGAACCGGTGCCAGAACGCCGACTGGATCAGGTCGTGCGCGAACAGTTGCCGCACGCGCTCGAGGGTCTCCACGGTCTCCACAAGGGTTTCGCCCGGAAACCCGTACATGAGATAGGCGTGCACCATGATGGCGGCGGCCTGGAACGACGCCGCCACGCGCGCGGCCTGGGCGACGGTGATTCCCTTCTTCATGGCATCCAGGAGCCGATCGGAGGCCGCCTCGAGTCCTGCAGTGACAGCGACGCACCCAGACGCAGCGAGCAGGCGGCATAGGTCCCGCGTGAAGGCCAGTTCGAAGCGGATGTTCCCCCACCACGTGATCGCCACACGCCGTTCTAACAGGATCAACGCCAGCGCCTTGAGCCCAGCCGGCGGCGCCGCCTCGTCCACGAAATGGAACCCCCGCCGCCCCGTCTCGGCGATCAGGGCCTCGATGCGGTCAGTCAAGATCTCGCTCGGCGTGGCCTCGTAACGGCCGATGTAGTCCAGGCCGACATCGCAGAAGGTGCACTGCTTCCAGTAGCACCCGTGCGCCACCGTTAGCTTGTTCCAGTGCCCATCCGACCACAGGCGGTGCATGGGGTTCAGCGTGTCGAGCACGGAGAGATACCGGGTCAGCACCAGCCCGGCGTAGGTCGGCGTGCCGATCTCGGCCATGCCGAATTCGGGCTCGCGGGCCCCGTCCCGCCACACGACATGCCCCTCCGCCCGCACGAAGGTCCGCCGCAATTCAGCCTCGTCGCGTTTGCCGGCGAGGTGCTCCAGGAGACAGAGCAGTGGCCGCTCGCCGTCATCCAGCGTCACGTAGTCCACGTAGTCGAACAAGCGAGGCTCTTGGAGACACCGTAGTTCCGTGTTCACGAAACCGCCACCGAGTGTGACCCGCACATCAGGCCGCCGCGCCTTCACGGCCTGGGCGATTCGGAGCGCGCCATAAAGGTTGCCTGGGAAGGGGACCGTCAGCCCGATGAGGGTCGGATCGGCCGCCTCCACGTGCAGCCAGACGGCGTCGAGCAGCATCTCGTCCGTCAGGCTGGGCGGTTCGGCGAGGGCACATGCCACAGCATCGAAAGAAGAGGCCGAGACGCCGACGTGCTCAGCATAGCGGCTGAGCGCGAACTGGGGCGCCACGGTTTCATGAATCAGATCGGCCAGGTCCTCCAGGTAGAGCGTGGCGAGATACCGGGCCCGGTCTGTCATACCGAGTGTTCCGAAGGCGCAGCTCTGTTCGTCCACATGGGCAAACCGGGGGCCTTGCGGGAGGAAGCGTCCCTGACAGATCCGAGGCGCCAGCGTCGGATCCTGCCCCTGGAGAAACCTGACCACGGCATTGATCGAGTCGAGATAGGCCTGTTCCAAAGCCAGCATCTGCCCGGCTTCTCCCGGCAGGTGACCTGGCATGTCACGGACCCGGTCGAACACGCGCGTCAGACCGTCGCGGGAGAGCAACGCGAGGACCATCTCAATGCCGACATCGGCCTGCGTCACGACACCCGCCCACCCCGCCCCTGCCGAGACGGGGGCCTCGCCCGTGGCATAGCCATGCTGCTTGAGAAAGCCGGTCAGGTACGCGGTGGAAGGATAGGGCGTGTTGAGCTGGGTCAGCGGCGGGATCAGCAGGAGGAGACGTTGGGCGCTCATAACACGGCCTTTTCTTCAAAAAGTCCCACGTCTGCCAGCAGCTCGTCGAGCTCCGTAGGCATGAGATGCCGCCACTTCCCGACCGGCAGATCTCCCAGGCGAAGGTGCATGATGCGGATACGGACAAGGGTCACGACTCGATATCCGAGCGCCGAGCACATGCGACGAATCTGCCGGTTGCGCCCTTCCGTCAGCGTGATCCGGAACGTGGCCGCATCCACCTTCTTCGTCCGGCACGGCCGGGTCTTTTCTCTCAGCACCAGGACCCCCTTCTCCAGTTGTTTCAGAAAGGACAGCGCGTACGGGCGATCCACAGTGACCACGTATTCCCGTTCGTGGCCGAACTCCGCCCGCAGGATGCGGTTGACGATGTCGCCGTCGTTGGTGAGCAGGATCAGGCCCGAGGAGTCCTTGTCCAGGCGGCCGATGGGGAAAATGCGCTCGGGATAGCCAACGGTATGCACGATGTTCCCGGCCACGTGAGGGTCCGTGGTGCAGGTCACGCCGACCGGCTTGTGGTACGCCAGGTACACCGGCGGAGGCCGGTGGGACACCACACGCCCATCCACGGTCACCGCGTCCGCATCCGTCACCTGATCGCCCAAGACCGCCACACGCCCGTTGATCCAAACGCGGCCCTCTCCGATCATCCGATCCGCAACGCGCCGGGAGCAGAACCCCTGTTCGGTGAAGAACTTGTTGATGCGGACCGTTCTCGGGCCCATACGCTCAGCAGTGTAAGCCGAACGGGAGGAGATTTCAAACAGTGCAGCTAGGTGAAGAGGAGTTCGCTGAACTCGGACATGAAGCCGTAATACAGCGGTGCGAAGTGCGTCAGACTGTCTGGGCTCGTCTCCTTCAATCTCTTGAAAAAGAAGACCTGCTGGCGCGGGTCCACCTGCTCGAGCAGCTTGCCGAGGTTGGCGATCGAGTAGCTGCCTGCCGGGACACTCAGGACGTAGTGGACAAGGCGCTCGACGAACTGCTCGGCGACGTACGGCCTCGTGATCAGGCCATCGGGGATTTTGCCCGTCGCCAGCATCTCCTGAAACGCCACGGCCTGGGCTGCGAACGGGACTGTCGCATGCTGGGAGTCCGACACCGCCACCTCACATCAACTGGAGACGAGACTGCCGGCCACTCTACAAAAGGGTCGGACCGGAGTCAAGGACTGTGGGGACTGACCGGAGGCAACTTTCCGGATTTCGCTGTGGCAATCCCTCTGGCGCTTGTGTAGAATGCCGGCGTTTTGGGTCATTCACGGGAGGTCTCATGACAGTCCGTGTGCCTGCTCAGTGGTTATTGACGCTCGTCCTCATCGGCGCTGGCCTGGTAGGGCTGCCGGCGCCGCAAGCCGCCGCGGGGCCAGCCTATGCTGACAACGTCGTGGTGATCATGGTGGATGGATTGCGGCCCGACGCGCTCAAGCAGGCAAAGGTGCCAACCCTTGACGGGCTCATCAAGCGCGGGGCCTCCACGATGAAGGCGCAGACCGTCGAGCCCAGCCTCACGCTGCCGGCCTTCGCGTCGATGATGAGCGGCCTGCCCGTCAACCAACACGGAGTGGACTGGAACGAGTACGATCCCCCTCGCGGCTTTATCAAATCCCCCACCCTGTTCGAGATCGCCTCGTTCAACGGGAGCAAGTGGGGTGCGGCGTTTCTCAATAAGGAGAAGCTACTGCACGTGATCAAACAAGATCGCCGATTGCTGTTGAACGTGTGCAGCATCAACGAGCAGGGCTGCAACGCCAAGAAGATCACCGGCGACGTGATCGCCTCATACAAGACCGCGACCGAAGGCAAGCCCGCCCTGTTCGTCGTCCAATTGGCCGACGCCGATACGGCCGGCCACGACCAGGGCTGGATGAGCAAGCCCTATTTGAAGGCGGTGGAGGAAGTTGATCGGGCGATCGGAAGCCTCCTTAAGGGATTCAAGGACCTGGGACTCTACGACCGGACCACGTTCATCGTGACCGCCGACCACGGGGGCCACGCCAAGATCCATGGCACCTCGATGTCCGAAGACATGACCATCCCTTGGATCGCGGCGGGGCCTGGGATCAAGGCCGGGTATGAGATCAAGCGGCCGGTCTCGCTGATCGACACCGCCGCGACCGTCATGCGCGCGTTCGGCCTCGCCGACTACTACGTGGAATGGAAGAGCCGACCGATCGAGGAGATCTTCGTGGACGGGGCGGGTACGACGGTGCCCTCAAAAGCCGAGAAGCCTAGTCGATGATGTACCTGAGCGGGTCGATGGCGGTGCCCTTGAGCTCAATTTCGTAATGGAGGTGGGGACCGGTCGAGAGGCCCGTGTTCCCGACCTCACCGATGATGTCACCCCGCTTCACGATCTGTCCCCTCCTCACTCTTACCTTGGACATGTGCGCGTAGAGCGTCTTGAAGCCGTAGCCATGAGCCAACACGACCACGTTGCCCAGGCTCTTCTCAGGTCCGACCGCGATGACGGTCCCGGCCGCTGGCGATTTGACCGGCGTGCTCATCGGCGCGGAGATGTCCAACCCGCTGTGCAACGTGTCCTCCCCGGTAAAAGGGGACACGCGGCGCCCGAAGCCTGAAGAGACCCAGCCCCGGACCGGCCAGATCGAAGGCGTGGACGCCCACTGCGCGCGCCGCTCGCCGACGATCCCAGTCAGTTCATGCAGGTACCGCTCTTGGATGATCGCTTCCTCCTTGAGCCACGTCAGCTTCTGCTGCAATTGCACGACGACCGCCGACAGCGATTCGCCATCGCCTCCCATGCCGCCTGCCGACTGGTGAACCACTCGGGACTCCTCCTTACCGCCCAACCCGAGAGGAGACGGCGGGATTTTGGGCGGGTCCAAGCCCAGCATGACGCGCAGCCGGACATTCACTTCCCGCATGTTGGACAGTTGCTTGCGCAATTCCTCCATCGCCGAGGATAGGGAGGTGGCCTGCTGGCGGTGCTGGGTTGCCTCGGACCGCAAGGTCTCAAGTTCCCAGATCTCTCCGCTGCGGGTGACGTACTGAACGAGGAAGAGAGCTTCCAGGACTACCGCGACCACGGTCGCGAGCAGCAGCACACGGACGGTGCGCCGCTTGACGCTGAACCGGCGCGGGCGCGAGGTCGCGCTCGGGAAGATGACGATATGGAATTCCTGGTCAGCCTTGTTACCCATCTAAATTACCCATCTAGGAAATCCAGCCAATCCTACAAGATAAGTAGGGGCAAAGGACTACCACAACGCCCGGCCTGATGTCAATAAGAGAGTCCCCTCTGTCATGCAAAGCGTGTGATTGTCATGCAAAATCGCGCTCCGTGCCAGGCTAGGTGGATTCGGCCACCCACCGGAGGTAGTCAGAAGACCCCACAAGGATTGGGAGGGCGATAATCTCCGGCACGCTATAGCTGTGGAGCTGCTTGACGGCGGTCGCTAGTTCTCGAAACCGGGCGCGTCGGGACTTCACCACCAGAAGGATTTCGTCTTCCTGAGAGAACTTGCCCTGCCAGATAAAGAGCGACCGTACCTGGGGCACGATGTTCACGCACGCGGCGAGCCGGTCCTCGACCAGGCGCCGGCCAATGCGTTCCGCTTCCTCGCGCGAGGCCACCGTGATCAGGACCACGAGGGCGTCTCCGCCCTCCGCAACTGTCATCTGCTCTCCACTCATTGTCTTACCTCGCCGTCAGGCTCATTGCCATATATGTCCTACACACTTTTCATTCTTCGGTTTCCCGCGGTTGACAGCCGGAAGAACGCCGGCTTACCATTCTTGATACACAGGAGGGTTCGCGCCATGGGTTTCGCCATCACGGTCCAGGAGTTGAAAGAAAAACTTGATCGGGGAGAGAAGATCGTCCTGATCGATGTCCGGGAACCTTGGGAATACAACATCTGCAAGATCCCGGGCGCTCAGCTCATCCCGCTCGGCACCCTGGCCACCGACTACAAGAAGCTCGACCCGAACGCCGAGATCGTCCTGCACTGCCACATGGGGATGCGCAGCATGGACGCGACCCAATTCCTCCTGCAGCAAGGGTTCAAGAACGTGAAGAACCTCACCGGCGGCATCAACGCCTGGTCCCTGCAAATCGACCCATCCGTCCCCAGATATTAGAGAGCCATCAGGCCGACCGGACCGTCTTCCGGTAGTACTCCACGGTCCTTGTGAGGCCATCCTTCAGCGAGACCTTCGGCTCCCAATCCACCTCGCGGTGGAGCCGGGATGAATCCAACGCGATCCGCAACTGCTCGCCACGCTTGGCCGGGCCGTGGACCTCGCGGACGGAGGGGTTGATCAGTCCGGCCAGCATGCTGAACAGCTCGTTGATGGTGGTCTCCTTCCCCGTTCCCACGTTGTAGATTCCGTGGGTGGCCTTGTACATGGCGGCCATGTTCGCCTCGACCACGTCGTCCACATAGATGAAGTCGCGCGTCTGCCGGCCGTTGCCGTTGATGATCGGCTGCTCGCCGAGCAGCATCTTCTGAGTGAAGATCCCCACGACCCCTGCCTCGCCATGCGGGTCCTGGCGAGGCCCGTAGACATTGCCGTATCGCAGGCTCACGTACTCCAGACCGTCGGCGGCGCGGAAGTACCGCAGGTACTCGTCTCCCACCGCCTTGCTGATGCCGTAGGGAGAGGCCGGCCGTGTCTGGTGGGACTCTGACACCGGCAAAGACTCCGGCTCTCCGTACACCGCCCCGCCAGAGGAGGCGAAGATCATTTTGCGCACACCGTACTTGACCGCCTGCCGCAGGACGTTGAGCATTCCTAAAATGTTGACGTCCGCGTCAAACCTCGGGTCCAGCACGGAGCGGCGTACGTCCATCTGCGCCGCGTGGTGGCACACGATCGCGGGCCGCTCCCGGCGGAAGGCCCGTTCCAGCCACCGCCCTCGAATGTCGCACCGGTAGAACCTGGCGGCACGGTTGACATGCTGCCGCTTGCCCGTGGACAGGTCGTCGACGACCACGACTTCATAGCCTTCCTGGACTAGCCGGTCCACGATATGCGACCCGATGAAGCCCGCCCCGCCCGTGACCAGAACCTTCATGATGGGCATAACCTGATCAAGTACTCGACGTTCCCCTTCTGACCGGCGATCGGCGAGAGCAACTCGCCCCTCCATTTCCACTGCTGCGCTTCCACGGCCGCGCGGACCTTCTGGACCGCCTCCCGCCGCAGACTCTCATCACGGACGATGCCGCCCTTTCCAACCTTCCCCTTGCCGACTTCGAACTGCGGCTTGAGCAAGGCCACCACCTGGCCCTTGTCCTTGAGACACCGCCGCACAGCCGGGAGGATGAGCGTGAGCGAGATGAAGGACACGTCAATAGTGGCCAGATCAATGGGCTCAGGCACCCGCGCTCGGTCCAGGTATCGCGCGTTGCACCGTTCGATCACGACCACGCGGGGGTTTTGCCGGAGACGCCAGGCGAGTTGGCCGTAGCCGACGTCCACCGCGTAGACGCGCGCGGCGCCGCGCTGCAAGAGACAGTCCGTGAACCCTCCCGTCGAGGCGCCGACATCCAGGGCGACCAGGCCCTCCGGATCGATGCAGAACACCTCCAGGGCCGCCGCCATTTTGAGACCGCCCCGCCCCACATATGGGTGTTCGGGCTCGGTGAACTCGATCGGGGTGTCAGCAAGAATGGGTTGAGAAGCCCGGCTGGCGACACGGCCGGCCACCGTGACGATGCCGGCCAGGATGAGACTCTGGGCCCGCTCCCGGCTTTCCACGAGCCCGCGGCGGACCATGGCCAGATCCAACCGCTCCGTCGATCTCTCCCTCCGAGGGGCCGTCACTTCCACCTTCTCACCCGCCCGCTCCGACTCCGCCAAGACGGAGTCTTTTCCCTGGTCAGTCTTCGACGTCTCTGTTGGCCTGGCCAGTTTCAGAGAACTCCTCCAGATCAAACGTGCGGGTGCGCTTCCTGCCATCCTTGTCCTTGACGAGGACTTCCACCTTGCGCTCGGCCTCCTCCAGCATCTTGAGGCAGACCTTGGAGAGCTTAATGCCCTCCTCGAAGATCCGCATGGAGTCTTCAAGCGGCAATTCGCCCCGCTCAAGTTCTGCGACGATCGCTTCCAACCGGGCCAGCGCTTCTTCGAATTTGACCGTCGGCACGCTCTCGCTCCTTCAGCTGCGCATTATACGCCGCCGGGCTTCCGAATCAACTCGTTTGCGGTCTTCTGCACCTCACACAGCAGCTCGCCGGCTGCCAGCCGCACATGTACGACCTCGCCGGGCGCGATGGCGGAGGCGGCCCGCAAGACGGTTAACTCCGGCCACCGCCGCGTGATGCTGTACCCCCGTCCCAGGATCGCGAGGGGGCTCAAGGCATGGAGCGAACCGATGTATTCTTCTAAGGAGCGCCGCCACAATTCCAGCGCCACCTTCGTCCGCTGCTGGAGTCGCGTCCGCAGGTGAGGCAATAGAGTCAAGCCTCGCTGGATCTGCTGGAGGGGGCTCCGCAGCAGCACGTCCTGACGAAGGGCCTCGACCGCCGAACGCAGGTCTTTCAGGCGATTCACCTGCGCCAAGCGCAGGCGCATCTCCAGATCGTCGCGACGCTGGATGGCGCGCGCCACGAGCGCGGTCGGATCAAGGAGGCCACGCCGCTCGGCTTCCACGCGCGCGCACAGGTCCCGGAGAACGGCCCGGACGGCAAGCACGGCGCGATCCCCATACCCGGCCACCCGTTTGAGCAGATCCTGCCGGTCGCGCACCACCAACTCGG
This sequence comes from Nitrospirales bacterium, assembly GCA_035642795.1. Lineage (GTDB taxonomy): Bacteria > Nitrospirota > Nitrospiria > Nitrospirales > NS-4 > NS-12. The sequence goes on along the minus strand of DASQRT010000272.1, from coordinate 2,787 downwards.
CGGCCGCCGACGGCGTGGGGGCCCGCACGTCGGCGACAAAATCGGCGACCGTAAAATCGATCTCGTGCCCCACGGCCGATACGACGGGAATGCGCGACGCCGCAATGGCCCGGGCGACCATCTCCTCGTTGAACGGCCAGAGGTCCTCGAGAGATCCGCCGCCGCGCCCCACGATCAAGACGTCGAAGCCGCCCATCTCGTTGATCTCCTCGATGGCGCGGGCAATCTCGCCGGCCGCGCTCTCGCCCTGCACCGCGACGGGATTGAGCACGATGGTGACGCCGGGGTCGCGCTTGTGAGTGACCTTCACGATGTCCCGGATCGCCGCGCCAGTGGGCGAGGTGACCACTCCGATCCGGCGCGGGAAGAACGGCAACGGTCGCTTGCGCGCCTGGTCGAACAGACCCTCGGCCGCCAGCCGCGCTTTGAGCTGTTCGAAGGCAAGCTGGAGCGCTCCGACCCCCTTCGGCTCGACATACTCCACGATCACCTGATAGTCGCCCTTGGGCTCATAGACCGTCACCCGACCCCGACAGACGAGCTGCATCCCGTCCTGCAAGGCGAACCGCAGGGAGCGCCCGATGGACCGGAAGAGGACCGCACGGATCTGACTGGAGGCGTCTTTCAGCGTGAAGTAGGCGTGGCCGGAGGTCGGGATGCGGAGGTTGGAGACCTCCCCCTCCACCCAGATGTCGGAAAAGGCGGACTCGATGTGGACCCGAAGAAGCGTCGTGAGGGCAGAGACCGTGTAGAGCGTTCGCGGAGGAGGCCCGCTGGGCATGCGATCAATCCATAATCCGCAAGCGTTCGATCGAGAGGGCCTTGCCGACCGCCGTGTCCACGTCGAGCAGCACCGCCGAAAAGACGCACGGTCCCGGAGCCACTTCGAAGCGGCGCGGCATCTGAGAGAGGAACTTCTCGATAGCGATTTCCTTTTTGATCCCGATCACAGACTCAGTCGGCCCGACCATGCCGACGTCGGTGAGGTAGGCCGTGCCTTTTGGCAGGATCCGCTCGTCGGCCGTCTGGACGTGCGTGTGGGTTCCGAACACCCCGCTGACCTCGCCGTCCAGGTACCAGCCCATGGCCATCTTCTCGGAGGTTGCCTCTGCGTGCATGTCCACGATCACCGTCCGCGCCGCCTGCTTGACCGCCTCGACCTCGTGCAGGACGACCCGGAACGGGCAGTCCACCGTGGGCATGGACACCCGCCCCATCACCTGCACCACACCAACCTTCTCACCTGCGGCGGTCGTCACCACGACGCTGCCGAGTCCCGGCGCACCCTTGGGATAGTTGGCGGGCCGCAGCAGCCTGGGCTCGGTCTTGAGGTAGTCGATGATCTCCTTCTTGTCCCAGATGTGGTTGCCGCTCGTGAGTACGTGCACACCCGCCGCGAACAGCTCCCGCGCCACGTCCGGCGTGACGCCGAATCCGCCAGCGGCGTTTTCCGCATTGGCGATGACGCAGTCCACCCCGCGCTCGCGGACGAGCCGCGGCACCTGTCGGGCTACGGTCTTGCGCCCTGGTTCGCCTATGATGTCGCCGATGAAGAGAATTTTCACGCGCCTTTTCCCGTGATTTACTTCGCGATGTCTGTAAAACGGCTTTCGCGGATGATCGTAACCTTGATCTGGCCGGGATACGTCAGCTCCTGCTCGATCTTACGGGCCAGGTCGCGGGACAGGACTGCGCACTCCGCATCCGTGATCGCGTCCTGCTTCACGATCACCCGGATCTCCCGGCCGGCCTGGATGGCGTAGGCCTTGTCCACGCCCTTGTAGTCCACGGCCAGCTTCTCCAGCTTCTCAAGGCGCTTGATGTAGGCCTCGACGGTCTCCCGCCGCGCCCCCGGCCGCGCCGCCGACAGCGATTCCGCCGCCGCCACGAGCACCGTTTCGGGACAGATCGGCTCGACCTGCTCGTGGTGCCCGGCGATGGCGTTGACCACCCGGGGCTCTTCCCCGTATTTCTTGGCGAAATCCGCGCCGATGATGGCGTGCGGGCCTTCCTCCTCCTGGCTCAGCGCCTTGCCCATGTCGTGCATCAGCGCGCCGCGCCGCGAGAGCTTGACATCCAGCTCAAGCTCCGAGGCCATGATCCCGCAGATGTAGGCTGCCTCCCTAGCGTGGTAGAGGTTGTTCTGCCCGTAGCTCGTCCGGAACTTGAGCTTGCCCAGGAGCTTCACGATCTCCGGATGGATGTTGGCGATCCCCAGCTCGAAGAGCACCTTCTCGGCCTCCTCGAGCATCATCTTGTCCAGGTCTTTCTTGACCTTCTCGACCACCTCCTCGATGCGGGTCGGGTGGATCCGGCCGTCCGCCATCAGCCGCTCCAGCGACACCTTCGCAATCTCCCGGCGCAGTGGATCGAAGCCAGAGATCAGGACCGCCTCGGGCGTTTCGTCCACGACCAGATCGATGCCCGTCGCGGCTTCCAGCGCCCGGATGTTCCGGCCCTCCCGGCCGATGATCCGTCCCTTCATCCCGTCGCTCGGGAGCGGCACCACCGAGATCGTCGCCTCCGCCACGTAGTCCCGCGTGATGCGCTGGATGGACCGGGTAATGATCTCCTTGGCTTCCCGATCGGCAATCTCCTTGGTCTCGTCCTGGATCCGCTTGATCATCTTGGCGGTCTCGAACTTGGCCTCGCTCTCCACCTGCTGCAAGAGCGCCACCTTGGCCTCGTCGGCCGTCATGCCCGAGGCGTATTCGAGCGCCTTGGTGCGTTCCTGGATCAGGCGAACCACGTCGGCCTCTTTTTCCTCCAACGCCTTCTCCTGGGCCA
>DASQRT010000271.1:0-4675 GCA_035642795.1 Nitrospirales bacterium | reverse complement strand
AGAGTGCGGAGCGTGGATGCCCGCCAGGCGCGGGCGGAGCGTTCAACCGACCGGCCTTATTCAAAACCGTGCCGATTACAGGCGTGGCGCCCTTCAGGAGCAGCAGGGCCCGCTCCACGTCCGCCACGGTGGTGCGGCCCTCTTCCACTACCATCAACGTCGCGTCGACGTAGGGAGAGAAGGCCAGCACGTCCGCGGCTCGATTGAGCGGAGGCAGGTCGAAGATGACGATCCGTGACGGGTACCGTTGTTTGAGTTCCTTGACTAGAGCAACCATTCGGGGCGAGGTGAGCAGCTCGACGGAGTTCTGAATCCTCCGGCCTCCCGGCAAGAGAACGAAACGGCGAATGCCGGGATGCACCAGCAAATCTTCGATGGGCGTGTCATGCAGCAGGTAGTCACTGAGCCCCCTCTGCTCCATCAAACCGAACGCATGGTGGACGCTGGGGGCACGCAGGTTCGCATCCACCAGCAGAACCGTCTGGGTGACCTCCAGGGCCAGGCTGACGGCCAGATTGACCGCGGTGAGTGTTTTCCCTTCTCCCTCGCCGGGACTCGTCACCGCCAGAACACTCCAGGCATTCTCACGCATTCGATGCATCACTTGGGTGCGCAAGATTTTATAGGCATCGGTATAGGGCCCCTCTTCGAATGCGGCCAGCACGCGATTCTCACGCAGCACGGACAGCAGTACGTTCTCCGACCTGGTGCGCGAGTACACAATCCCAGCAGAAGGCCCCTGTGCGCCGGCGGGCCGGTCTGCAGGTGCGACGGTCTTCCCCTTGGGGTACTGTTGCTTATACCGATCGAGCGCGGTTAGGATACGTCCCATTTTCATGCTCTCCCCGGATTATCCAAGACCCAACTTTCTCAGCACCGTGAACCAGGCAACGTCCAATGGCAGCCAAAGGACGTGCGCACTCACAAGAAGGAGCGCGAACATCCCTGCGCCGATCCAGAGAAGAGTCCGTTTCCGCTGAGCCATCCGCGCGTGATCTTCGTCGGAGGGAATGAACGGGATCACGCCAAGGGGAGGCGCTTGTACCAACTCCCTCAGCATATCGGCCGAACGGATGGAATGGTCCATATTCTCCGCCGCGGCACCGAAGCCGACGCCTCCGGCGACAGAGAGCACCAGCCCCAGGAACAGGAGCGCAGGCCGATTCGGTTTCTCGGGCTTTTCCGGCAGATCCGGCGGATCAATGAGAGAGAAACGCTCCCCTTTGCGCTGGATCTCGAGTCCCTCCGATACTTGCGCCTCCAGAAGCTTGGAGCGGATCTCCTGGTATTTCTGGGATGAGTTATCGCGATCCCTGGTCAGGTCGAGGTATTCCGGCTCAATCGCAGGAGTCTTCTCCAGGCGTTGGGCGTACAGCATGGTTCGGCTCTTGAGTTCACCCCTGGTCGTTCTCAGCGCGCTCAATGTACTCACAGAGGAGGCCAATTGCGCCTGAATCTGAATGTACGCCGGATTCTCAGGCTTGACGGTCGGAGACGGAGCGTGCAATTGAGAGACTTTCTGTATTTCCTTCTCCAAGGACGACACAATTTTGCCGGCCCGCACCACATCGGGATGATCGCTCCCGTACCGCTCTCGAAGAGTGGCCATCGTCGCCTGCTCGTCGGTGAGCCGTTTGGCCAGCTCCTCCGCGTTCGGCGGACTGCCCGTCTCCTTCTCCAACGCCTCGATCTCCTTTTTCATCTTGATGATGTCAGGATGCTCCGGCGACAGATAGGAAGCCGCGCTCGCGTATTGGGCGCGCACCGCCTTGAGCCGCTCCCCCGAATCCAGAAGCCGTTCACCGGCGGCCGTAATGATCGGCGTGTTGGGCTTGATCGTCGCCAACTGTGCTTCCAGGAAGCTCTTACGTTCTTCCTCGGCGTTGATCCGCTGGTCCACGTCGGTCAATTCCCGATCGACTTGATTCATCAGTTGCATGTTGAGCTGGATTAACTCTGGCAAGGCCCCATCGGCCCGATGCTTGAAGTCGGCGATCTTCTTCTCCAGTTTCTCGATGTGGCTGGCCAGATCTGTCGCTTCTCGTTTCAGAAAAGCCGTGGTCTCCTGGGCATGGCGCTCGCGGTTCTTGAGATTCTCCGCCAAAAACAAACTGGTCAGATCGTTCGCGACCTTCTGCGCCAGCGGAGGGCTCTCTCCGTCGTACGCAAGGGTAAACGCGATGGTGGCCTTAATGGGATGGAGGGTGCGCCTGTCCACCACTTCCGCGCTGATGACTTCAATTCGGATATCGTCCACCATGCGCTCCAGCAGCTCTTCGGTCGTACCGCGTCGGCGAACCCCCTCGTATAATCCGTACTGCTGGATGATGCGAAGCAAATTCGAGCGGCTCATGACCTGGTGTTTGATGGTCTGGATCCGCTGATCCGCGAAGCTACTCACAGTGGAACGAACCAGGTCCGGCGGGACTTCCTGTTCTTCGATCAGGATGGTGGCCGTCGAGCGGTATTTCGGCGGCAAGAGAAAGACCACGGCAAGACTCAGGCCGAACAGGACTCCCCCGGTGGCCAGAATCTGCGTCCTTCGTCGGCGGAGAACGTCGAGGCGCTCGTTCAAACCTGTCGGTTTTTCTGCCATAGGTGCCTCCTGCTTACCGAGAGACCGCCCATTTGTAGCCGCTGTACGTCAGATTCACGGACGTCACGTTTTGCTCCGCCGCGCCTGCACCGCCGCCCGCCTGCCGCCCGGCGTAACTGTAAGACACCTCTAGGGACCACCATTCATTCCACTGCCACCGCCACGTCGGCGCAATCCTGTAATAACTGCCGTTGGGAATCGTCACCTCCCGCCTCAGCGCCTCGATCCAGTACGCCTCACCTGTAATAAACCCCTTCATGGTGTCAGTCAGCTCCCGTTCAACCGCAATGGACAGGTGGTCAACCTGGACTAGATATCCCGCCCCGCTGGGGTTGATCTCTCGGCTGAAACGACCGCGCACGACCCCCGTTTCAAATTGCTTTTCCACACTCCCGTCGGCCGCCCACACCGTACGCCGATCATCCAGCGTCGCGCCCATCGCTGTGACCACCGAGGTGGTTCGCCGCGCGCCGCCCGTCAAGGATCCGCGCAGCGTCTCAGAAAAGCGATGGGTGAGACCGAGTTGGACGCCGTAATCGCTGGACCGGCTGTGCGCGGAAGGCGCCTCGAAATGAAGATATGACCCAGTACCCTCCACCAGATCTTGTTCCGAGAGTTGGTAGGACAATCCGGCCGTTCCACCATGCGTCTGGTACGCAAACAAACTCCCGGTCGTGCCGTATGTGACATCCGCGAATTGGTATCCGCTTTGCAGAGACAGACGCTCCGTCATCGACCGCTTCCACGTGGGATTGACGGACCGGAGGTCGCGCGGCACCCGCGCGTTCACCAGTCCGGTTTCCCGCAGTTCGCCTGTCAAAGTCGAATCCCGCGTGACGGCGCCGCCAAGGCCCCAGACGTCCCGCTCCATACTGTATGCGGTCGAGGCTTGAAAGTACTGCTCGGTCGTGTCCAACCCTGTATCTCCATAATACTTCACAAAGTTCATGCGCGCGCTGCCCCGGATTTCCGTATTTTCCGTCAACGCATTGAACCTGAGCTCCGGCGACACTGTGGTTCCCCACACCGTCTGATGCGGCATGGTCGTGAGCAAAATGTTGTCGTTGAATTCTTCCTTCAGGCTCAAGGACGGTTCAGCCGACCACTCAGCCGCCCCTACACCAGGCACACAGGCCAAGATCGCGAGCCCTCCCCCTAGTAGCGCCGCTATTCCCCTGCACAACAACGACATGGCGATCGGTAGCCGGCGGCCGGGATAGATCGGGCACGCTCCACTCCTTTCACGGAACCATCACCACATCCCCGCGTTGCAGGACGATGTTCTGGGACAACTCCTTTCCTTTTTGCACGTCTCCGTACCGGAATGGAAAGAGCACTTGCTCGCCGTTGATCCGGCGCAACACTTTGATCTGGTTCTCGGAGGCGAACGGGGTCAGCCCTCCGGCCAGGCTCAGGGCCTGCATGATATCGGTGTAATGGCCCACGAGGAACTCTCCCGGATGGTTCACCCGCCCGATCACGTAGATTTTGTAGCTGTTGACCTTCGTAACCGTGACTGATACCGGCGGATCGGGGATGAAACGGGACAGGCGTTTGCGCAGCTCCGCTTTCACCTCTTCCACGGTCTTCCCCTCTGCAGGCACATCGCTCACCAAGGGGAACGAGATCATGCCGTCCGGACGAACCACCGCTTCCTGCGTGAGTTCTTGGTCTTTCCAGACGGAAATCTTCAACTCATCTTCAGGCCCCAGACGATAGTTCGGATCAAGCAGTGCCGGCTCCTGAGCGGCAGCGACGCAAGCCCATGACAGAAGCACCAACGCGCCCCACATGACCGATGGCCTGACGTTCATCTCTCCCCTATCCTTTTAGTATTCAGCGCTGTCAAAACCGTCCTGGCTTCCTCCAAACCGGGAAAGGCCTTGCCTGCATGGACAGCCTTTTCCAGGTAGAGCCTTGCCGGCGTCGCTTCTCCCCCTCGGAAATACGCCATGCCCAGGTGGTAATTGAACACCGGCTGCTTAGGAGCCTTCTCCACCGCTTGCCGGAGGATTCGCACGGCTTCGTCGCCGCGCCCTAGTTTCAGGTACACCCAGCCCAGTGTGTCCAAGAAGAACG
>DASQRT010000270.1:0-2800 GCA_035642795.1 Nitrospirales bacterium | reverse complement strand
GGCAACCCCCCGGAATCAATCTTACTGTTGACCTTCACCCGCAAAGCCGCTGAGGAGATGCTCCAGCGGGTGGGCGCGCTGATCGGCTTTCGCAAGGACAAGGTCACGGGCGGCACCTTCCATTCGGTCGCCAATTTGCTGCTCCGCCGGTACGGCAAGGCGATCGGGCTGGAGCCCGGCTTCACCATTTTGGACCGGGGCGACACCGAGGACGTGATCAATCTGCTGCGGACGCAGCACGGACTGAACGACAAGGCGAAGCGCTTTCCGCGCAAAAACACCATCGCCGAGATCTTCAGCAAGGCGGCGAACAAGATTCTGCCGGTGGAGGACGTCGTGCTGGGGGAGTTCCCGCACTTCACGGACGAGATCGAAGACTTGCAGAAACTCTCCCGTGCGTTCGAGGCCTACAAGCGGAAACGCCTGCTGGTGGACTACGACGATCTGCTGGTGCGCTTTCGCGAGCTCCTGGAGACGGACGAGAGCGTCAGGCGGCGCATCTCGGGGACCTACCGCTACATCATGGTGGACGAGTACCAGGACACGAACCGCCTGCAGGCCGAGCTCGTCCGCAAGGCCGCCTTCACACACGACAACGTCATGGTGGTGGGGGACGACTCCCAGAGCATCTACGCGTTCCGTGGCGCGACGTTCCGCAACATCATGGACTTCCCCAAGCTGTTCCCCGGCACGCAGATCTTCAAGCTGGAGGAGAACTACCGCAGCACGCAGCCGATTCTCACGCTGGCCAATGAGGTCATCAACCAGGCGGCGGAGAAGTACGCCAAGACGCTGTTTACCCGCAAGCGACAAGGCACCGCACCGGTGCTAGTCAAAGCGGCGGATGAGAACACGCAGTCGCGGTTCGTCGCGCAGCGCATTCTGGAGTTGCGGGAGGAAGGGGTGCCGCTAGGGGACATCGTCGTCCTGTTCCGTTCCAGCTTCCATTCGTTCGACCTGGAAATCGAGCTCTCGCGGCGAAACATCCCGTTCGTGAAGCGAGGCGGGTTCAAGTTCATCGAGACGGCCCATGTCAAGGACATCCTCGCGCACCTGCGTGTCGTAGAGAACCCGCGCGACGCGGTCAGCTGGAACCGGCTGTTGCTGCTGATCGAGGGCGTCGGGCCCAGGAAGAGCCAGGCGCTGATCGACGCGATCCTGGCGCAGGAGGCCAACGCGCTGAAGGCCCTGAAGGAAGCGGCTGCGAAGGGCTCCGGTCCCAGCGTCCAGGGTCTCCAGGACCTGGTCCGTGTCCTGGAAGAAGTGAACGACGGCCGGATGACCCCGGCCGAGCAGATGAACGCCGTCTGCGGCTATTACCTGCCGATCCTCAAGCAACACTACGACGACTATCCCAAGCGCATCAAGGACGTGGAGCACCTCTACACGATTGCCGCGCGCTACGGCAAGCTGGAGTCCTTCCTGGCGGACCTGGCGCTGGAGCCGCCCGACGAGAGCGTGTTCGACGTCGAAGCGGAGGACAGCGACGACGAGCGCCTGATCCTGTCCACTATCCATTCTGCCAAGGGGCTCGAATGGCACAGCGTCTTCATCATCTGGGCGCTGGACGGCAAGTTCCCATCCGTCTATTCGATGACCGCCGACGACGAGCTCGAGGAAGAGCGCCGCCTCTTCTACGTAGCCATCACCCGCGCGAAGCAGAACCTCTACGTGAGCTGTCCGGTGAACGTCTATGACAAGTCCTCGGGCATGGTCCTCTCCAAGCCGTCGCGTTTCCTGGACGAGGTCCGCCGGGACTGCCTCGAGACCTGGTCCCTGATCGACGAAGATGAGTTCCGTGATTAGCAAGGGGACTGGCTACTTTGCCGAAAGTTGCCTGTCCCCTTGCTTTGTCGTAGCCATCCTCTTCTTCCTTCCATCAATCGTCCAAGCCGTGCCAGTGCCGAATCCGCAAGGGGAGTGGGCGCGGCTCACCAGGGAAGCGGCCGAGATGGGGCTGCCGTCTAGGTTTCTGCACCTCGTGCCATTGGAGTTCGTGAAGCTGGAGTTCGCCGATCTGAAGAACGTGGCGGCGGAATACCATCCGGATGGCCATCGCATGGTCTTCCACCTCAATCTGTCGGAAGGGAACCAAGGCAAACGGCTTCGGTCCCTCCGGCAGATCGGAAACCACGACCTTGCAACCATCTATCACGAGCTGTTCCATGCCTATTTCGACTACGTGGACTACGCCTCCGGCACACCTAAGATTACCCCTCAGGGGGCGCGGCTGTACGAGGAAGCGAAGCGGTTCGTGGCCTGCCGCTACACCGTCGTCGAGGTCAGCCCAACCTCCACTCGGAAAAACACTCCCAGGAAGGGGAGGTTTGAGAGGCGTCGGATCACTGAGCGGGAAGGATGGGAGGCGCTTAATGAAACCTGGGGCGTGTTCGTCGGGTGGGCGGTCTGGAACAAGATGGAGGTGACGGACCGGCTCAACCCCGCCCTGCGGTGGGACTGGGACGTGCTCGAGGAATTCCTTGACCGGCTGGAGGCGGCGCATGCGGATGGTGAGCTGACCGGCTATTTCGAGCCCGCCAATCAGGCTGAACGCAGGGGAATCCCGCGATGGTATCTGGCTCCAAGTTACGCGATCAGCGCGTCTGAGGTCGCCTTGTTGCTGGAGGTGATTCTGGGCGAGACTCCTGGCATGGCCCAGCTGGCGGCCCACTGGATCTCGGCACCCCAGGACAATTCCGTCGGGCCGACTTTGAGCGCCTGCTAGATGCTGAGAGTTCTGACATTTGCCGTCCTGGTCGGCACCTACCGTGCCATCGCGTACCTGTTTGCCCATCGGTAG
>DASQRT010000269.1:0-8851 GCA_035642795.1 Nitrospirales bacterium | reverse complement strand
AATAATTCCACGGGTCCCCTTCCCACCAATCACTTCCGGCCCAAGCCTACCCCCACCCCTTTAGTCCGCCTCTCTCAGCCGGGTCCCCTGCGCGTAGCCGTGCGGGTGAGCGGGAGGCGCGCAAGGGTGTCCCCCGGTGGTTCGGTGGGAATGATCGGGGGTGAAAGCGAGATTTGTAGGGTTGCTCGGTTACGCATGGGTTGCGGAAAGGCGGGCAAGTGGCCCTTTCGTGGCCTTGACCTGTCCGCGCCATCCCTGTATTCTCAACCCTTACGATGTTTCTCGCTGTCATCCAGTGGAACTGGTATTCTTAAATTGGAGGTGCACTAGGGGCATATATCCGGGTGAGAAAGGAGAGAAGATGGAAGCCAATGTGATGCGCTGGATTAAAGGGATTTTTCTTGCGTTAATTCTGCTGCTCTGGGGCTACGTGGGGGTCGGGATGACCGCCACCAAGCTAGATTGGCTACAGGCAGGGCTTGGTGCCACTCTTGCATATTTTATATTGCAGCTTTATATCCTAGAAGCCAAGCTCGACACGCTCTTAGAGAAGAAGTGATTCCACGGGCCCCCGGTCCTTGCCGCCTGTAGGCGGCGAGGCGTCGCAAGGGAATCCCCGGCAGAAAAAGGGGACAGGCTACTTTGTTTGGGGCACTCGCCCTGCCTCAAGAAGGGGGACAGGCACCATTCGGAAATGGAGCCAGTCCCCCCATAGATCAGATTGCTTCGCTGCCCTCGCAATGACAGGTGCGACCTACGTGCCTCCCTTCATCTGTGCGTCGATGAAATCTTCGTATTCCAACTCGACCCCGCACGCCGTGCAGGCGATCGGCTCGCCGGGCGGGGGCGGGAAGACTTCTTCCTTCTGCATGACGCCCTGGCAGACATGATAGAAATGTCCGCGAGAATTTTCTTCGTCCAAGGGGTCAGAGATATAGGCTAGGACCATACTGTCGCAGTCTACAAACTTCCTCGACTTTTTTGCAATCCCGCCTGATGACGCGCCCGGCTTGGCACCTTGATTCTCTAATGGCAGACGCCTATCCTGAGCTCATGACCACGCTTCCACCAGGGCGAGGAATAAGCCCATTACGTTCCTCTCAACTGTTTTCCAGGACAATCAAGGTCGGCACGCTGGCGTTACTGGCCGTCTTGCTGGTCACCCTTGGTCGTTTTGCCCATCAGTCGTCCATCAGCGCGTATCTCTCTTTCTTCGCGATCATCGTTCTCCAGGTGATCGAGGTCCTCTTTCCCATCGCCCCCGAAGCGGGCGGGGCGGACCATCCCTGGCGATTGGGAATACACCGTGTGAGCATCGTGCTGCAAGTGCTGCTGGCCTCGGTACTGGTGGCGGCGACGGGTGGGAGTGGGAGCATCTATGAATTGATCTATCTCCTCCCCATTGTCTCGGCGGCTACGATGTTGCCGGGGCGGGAGGTGGCAATCGTGGTCGGTGGAGCCGTGGCTGCGATGATTGGGTTCATCGTGACTGGCACACCTCTCACCGTTTCAATTGCCCGAGTTAAGGATGTCCAGGACGCGGTAGCGTCGATGGTCTACTTCACGATGGCCGGCATTCTCATCTACTTTTTCACGAAGAACGAACGTGACCAGCGCTTGCACTACCAGACGATGGCGGAAACTTTGGCTGAAACCAACGCAGAGCTTCGGCGGGTCCAGGCAGAGTTGACCGAGCACCTGGCGCAATTGGCCCATATGGAGGAACGGGTCCAGCGCATCAGCCAGATGGCTGCGCTCGGAGAGCTGGCGGGCCAGGTCGCACACGAAGTGCGAAATCCGCTAGGCATCATTAAAGGCGCGACTGAAATGCTGGCGTCACGCGTCTCGGATTCTTCCACACGACGCCACATCGACGTCGTGCTCGAGGAGGTTGACCGCCTCAACAAGGCAGTAGAAAGCATTCTCCGCCTCGGAACGCCGTTGCGCCTCCAAACGGTTCGGCTCACTCTGCAGGATCTTCTCAAATCGGTTACCCAGACGGCGACGGCCTGGTCTGCTGATGAATTACACACCGTGAGACTGACAGTTTCCCCCGAGCCTCTGTGGATCCGAGGTGATCATCTGTTACACCATGCCTTGACGAACCTGATCCACAATGCCTTCCAGGCTATGCCGACTGGTGGGACCGTGACCGTGACAGCTCAGCACGATTCAGGCAAGGATAAGGATGATGTGGTTGTCACGATCGCGGACACCGGTGTCGGCCTCTCTGCCGAAGATCTGAAACGCTTGGGAGAGCCATTCTTTACCAAGCGGGCAGGCGGTGTTGGGCTGGGATTTGCCTTTGCCCGACGGATTATTTCCGAACACAGTGGGACGCTGGAGGTGAGCAGCTCCCTTGGCCATGGCACCTGCATTACCATTCGTCTCCCTGGCGAGCTCCGCGAGTCAACAGGCCGGCTTTCGACCAAATCCGTGGATGTCCGAGGATAAAGGGGAGTGTCGCAATGGCCACAATTCTAGTGGTGGATGACGAGAAAAATTACCTCTGGATGCTGGGAGAACTCTTTCGCAATGAAGGTTATGAGGTGCTGACCTGTGAGAAAGGGGCGGAGGCGCTAACACTACTCCGAGAGGGCCAGGTGGATCTGCTGCTGACGGACCTGCGTATGGCCGAGATGGACGGCATGGCACTGCTCGCCCATGCACAAGGAATTGCCCCGCCGGTCTCCACCATTATCATGACGGCCTATGGAACGATCGAACGGGCGGTCGAGGCGATGCGGTTGGGAGCGTATGATTTCATCGTCAAACCGTTCAACAATGCGGACTTGCTCCGCGCGGCCGCCAAATCGATTGAACGGACCGTACTCGTTCGCGAGAATCTGCGACTCTCCCAGTCACTGGCTCACCAGTACCGTTTCGATCAGCTGGTCGGAAAGAGTGCCGCCATGCAAACGGTGTTCGACAAGATCAAACGCGTGACCGATTCGAAGAGCACGGTCCTCATCACTGGTGAGAGCGGCAGTGGCAAGGAGTTGGTGGCGCATGCGATCCATTTCAATGGGCCGCGGTGCGGGAGGCCCTTCCTGGCGGTCAACTGCAGCGCTATGACCGTGTCACTGGCGGAGAGCGAATTGTTCGGCCACGAACGGGGCGCCTTCACCGGTGCCACGGCTAGGCACCTGGGGGTCTTCGAGCAGGCGGCTGGCGGGACGTTGTTTCTGGACGAAGTCGCCGAACTCCCGATGGCGCTGCAGGCGAAGATCCTGCGTGTGCTCGATACTCAAGAGATCCGCCGTGTGGGCAGCGAGAAAGTGGTGCCTGTGGATGTCCGCATCCTGGCCGCGACCCATCGTGATCTCAAGACCGAAGTGCAGGCCGGACGATTCCGGGAGGACCTGTTCTTTCGGCTGAACGTCGTGCGAATCGATGTGCCGCCGTTACGCGATCGATCCGAAGACGTTCTGCTTCTGGCCGAGGCTTGGCTCAAGAGCCTCGTAAAGGTGGGCGGGGTCCGCGGAACACGCTTTTCCCAGACCGCCATCGAGCTACTGGTGCGCCATTCCTGGCCCGGCAATGTGAGGGAACTGGAGAATGTGGTGGCCCATGCCGCCCTGATGGCCAAGACCGAGGAGATCCAGCCGGACGACTTGCCGTTGGAGCTGACTGCGGCCAAAGAGTGGCTGGAGGCCATGGGTCGTCTCTTGCCGGCTAAGGCCCCGCTCGATGCTACGCTCAAGGCGATCGAGAGGCATCTTGTCTTCCGTGCTCTGGCCCAGAGCAATGGGGTCCAGGCGAAGGCGGCTGAATTGCTCGGGATCAGCCGCAGCCTATTGCAATACAAACTGAAAACCCTTGGAGAACCCCCCGAGCCCGCCTCCTAAAGCGCCTGTCATTTGTAAAAATTCTTTGACGGAGATGCAAAAAATTTGACGGAATACGGCTAGCCTGTGTCTTCTGTTTACAGACCAAAGTAATCAAGCTGTTGAAAAGAATAGACTTTTAAAGTTCAAACACGAGAGTTGACTCTAGGCATGACACCTGCGTTGTTCTTGAAGTTTTGCCGACGTAGAGGTCATCGGCGGGTGAGTACGCTGGGAGGGGTTGAATCGTGAGCATTCTTTCAATTCTTCAGTGGATTTGTGTGATACCCGTAATCGTTGGGTCTCTCTATGGGGTTGTCTGTCTCTTGTGCGTTGTCCGCTACCGATCGCTGGAAGCCCAGTCCTCTCCACCACCGGGCAGAGAGTGGCCTCCAGTCACCATCCTGAAGCCGGTCTGCGGACTGGAGAAGAGCTTGCGCGACAACCTGCGGAGCGCCTGTCTCCAGGACTACCCCGAGTTCCAAGTCGTGTTCTCGGTCCAGGATCGCAACGATCCGGCCCTCCCGCTCCTGGAAGAACTGCAACAGGAGTTCGGGCCTGCCCGCGTGTCCGTGGCCATCGAGCATCGCCAGGTCGGCACCAATGGCAAGATCAACAACCTGATAGGCGGTCTGATCCATGCACGTCATGAGATTCTGGTGATCAGCGATAGCGACGTCTACTTGAAGCCGGATTATCTCAAGGCCATCGTGGCCCCATTAGCTGATCCGGACGTGGGGTTCGTCTGCACGTACTTTATGGCGACCTCTGCAGAATCCTGGTTCGAGAAGATGGAATTGCTCACACTGAACGCTGGCTTTTTCCCCGACACGGTGTTCGCCTATGTGACCGGAACCGCCAAGTTCTGTAATGGATCGTCGATGGCCTTTCGGCGCTCCACCCTCGACGAAATCGGTGGATTGGAGAGCTTGGCAGACTATTTGGTTGAAGACTACGAGATGGGTCGCCGTATTTGGGAGACGGGCAAAAAGATGGCGGTCGCGCCCTACGTGGTGGAAACGGCGGTTGACCTCAAGACGTCCTCCCAGTGGTGGAACCATCAGGTTTATTGGGATCAAAACAGCTGCGTGGTGAGGCCTGGCGCACTGATCTCCACCTTGGTCATCCGTCCTGTTCCGTTTGCGCTCCTCTTCGCAGCAGCCAGGCTAGGAGATCCGCTGGGGCTATCGGTCCTTGCGGGAGCTCTTGCCCTGCGTCTCGTCACTACTGCTGTAATTCTAGGATGGGGGCTTCGAGATCGTGAAGGGTTGAGGAGCCTGATGCTTCTGCCTTTCCGGGATCTGGCGGCTGTTGTCTCCTTGCTCCTCGCTTTCATGAAACCGACCACAGTCTGGCGTGACAAAGAATTTTTCCTGACACGCGATGGGCACATGGTTGCTCGGGGGGTGCCCTTGTGCGAAAGCTCATCGTCACCGGAGACGACTTCGGCCTTGCCGTCCCGGTGAATGAAGCCATCGAAGAAGCGCATCGGAGAGGGATCCTGACCGCCGCCAGTCTGATGGTCGGTGCCGGGGCTGCGACGGATGCGGTGGAGCGGGCCAGGCGGCTTCCCACATTGAGGGTGGGACTCCATCTCGTACTGGTCGAAGGACGTTCGGTCCTTCCGCCTCGCGAGATCCCCGATCTGGTGGATGGCCGGGGCGAATTTTCGTCTCATCTCGTCGGCGCCGGCCTGAACTTTTTCTTTCGGCCCGGCGTGAGGCGGCAATTGGAGGCGGAGATTCGCGCACAGTTTGAGGCGTTCACGAAGACCGGGTTGTCCCTGGATCATGTGAACGCGCACAACCATATGCACCTACACCCGACAATCCTGGGGTTGATCTTGAAGGTCGGACGGGACTACGACCTCAAAGCCGTCCGCGTGCCCTATGAACCATTCTTGGTGTCCTGGCGCGCTGCAAGACAGGCCTTACTTAAACGGTTCGTCACGTGGTTCTGCCTGTTGCCCTTGATGGCACTGGTGAAGGTGCGGCTTAGACGCGCCAAGATCCGCTCCAACGACCGTGTGTTCGGTCTGTATGACAGCGGTCATTTGCATAGCGAGCTGCTCGTCCGCCTCCTGTGGCAGCTGCCGCCAGGCGTGACCGAGATCTATTGCCATCCTGCGACCCGCCGGTGTGCGGAACTTGAACGCGCCATGCCGGATTACCAGCAGGAACAGGAGTTCGAGGCGCTCATCAGCCCAGCGGTCCGTGAGGCGATCATGGCGTGTGGTTTTCAGAGGATCGCCTTTAGCGAGATGTAAGAAGATGACACACTATCTGGTGACAGGCGGAGCAGGCTTCATCGGCTCGCACGTAGTCGAGACGCTCTTGAAGAGAGGGAAGCGAGTCAAGATACTCGATAACTTCTTCACGGGGAAACGGGAGAATCTCGAGGCCATTCGCAGCGGCGTGGAGCTGATTGAGGGGGACGTGCGCGATAGTGCGATCTGTAGGGAGGTCATGGAGGGAGTGGATGCCGTCATTCATCTCGCGGCGCTCCATGAGGTGGTCCGGTCCGTTGAGTGTCCGATGGAGACCCATGAGGTGAATGTGACGGGCACATTGAACCTGCTGGTGGCCGCCCGCGGGGAGGGAGTCAAGAAGTTCGTATTCGCCTCTTCCTCAGCCGTGTACGGGGAGAATTCGGTGATCCCAAGATCCGAGCGCCTGCTGCCGTCTCCCACCTCCTCGCCCTATGCGGTCAGCAAGCTCGCCGGGGAGCATTACTGCCAGATGTTCTGGTCCCTGTACGGCCTCGACACGGTCTGTTTGCGCTTCTTCAATGTCTACGGTCCTCGGCAGGATGCGGCCTCGACCTACGCCGCGGTCATTCCTAAATTCATCTCTCTCCTCCTGGCTGAGACGGCCCCGACGATCTACGGTGACGGCGAGCAGTCGCGCGATTTTACCTTCATCGCGGACTGCGTGTCCGCCGTCTTGTCCGCCTGCGAGGTCCCCGGCCTGTCCGGGATGGTGTTCAATGTCGGCACCGGCCACCGGACGACCGTCAACCAGTTGTGTGCGATCCTACAGAAGGTCCTGCACACGGACCTCCCCCCCACCTATGCACCGCCCCAACTGGGGGATCTGCCGCACGATCAGGCTGATATTGAGCAAGCAAAACGCGTCCTGTCGTATCGCCCGCAGTACGATCTCGCTCGCGGGCTCCAAGAGACAATCAACCACATGCGCCTTGCGCAGAACCTTGCGAAGTCTAGAGTGTAAAGGAGAGAACGATGAAGACCTTGCTCTTAAATCCCCCCTCATTCGAGATGTTCGACGGCGGGGCTAGCTCGCGCTATCAAGCCACCCGCGAAATTCCCTCCTTCTGGTACCCGGTGTGGCTGGCCTATTCGGCAGGGATGATTAAGGACAGCCGGCTTTTGGATGCACCATCCCATGACGTGAGCCCGGAGGAGACGATCAAGATCGCTGCCGAGTACGAGTTTCTCGTGCTCTTTACCAGCACCGCCGGCTTTCGCAGTGATGTCAGGCTCGCTGAAGCGATCAAAACAATGAATCCCGACATCAAGATCGCCTTCGTTGGCCCGCATGTGACTGTTCAGTCAGAACAAAGCCTGAAAGCCTCACCGGCCATTGATTTCGTCGTGCGGCGAGAATTCGACTACCCCGTGGCGGAATTTGCCGGAGGGAAGAACCTGGAGGAGATCGCCGGCATCAGCTTCAGGAAGGATGGTCGCATCGTCCACAACCAGGACCGTCCGTCCATCGAGAACCTTGATGCCCTTCCCTTCGCAGTGGACGTGTATAAGCGCGACCTCGACATCACGCGATACAACATTCCCTATTTGAAGCACCCCTTCGTCGCCTTTTATACCTCCCGTGGCTGCCCGGCCCTGTGCACGTTCTGCCTCTGGCCGCAGACGATGAGCGGCCATCCCTGGCGGACACGCAGCGTTTCCAATGTCGTTGAGGAGGTGAAACGCTGTCTGGAGCATTTCCCCCAAGCCAAAGAGATCTTCTTCGACGACGACACTTTTCCCTGGGCCAAGGACCGCACGATCGAGATCTGCACGGCCTTCAAGCCTCTGAAGTTCACCTGGTCCTGCAACTCCCGGGTGACGGCGGGCTACGAGACCTTGAAGGCGATGAAAGAGGCCGGGTGTCGGTTGTTAATCGTCGGATTCGAGTCCGGCGATCCGGAGGTTCTGAAGAACATCAAGAAAGGCGCCACGGTCGAGCAGGCGCACGCGTTCATGAAAAATTGCAAGAAGCTGGGCCTCGTGGTGCACGGCGATTTCCAGGTCGGGCATCCAGGGGAAACGCCGGAGACGATCGAGCGGACCATTCAATTTGCCATGGAGCTCGATCCGGAGACGATTCAGGTTTCGATGTCTCATCCGTATCCGGGCACGGAGTTCGATGCCTACTTGAAGAAACACAACTATGTCGTCGATTCGGTGATGACGGACGAGGGGGGACATCAACTGCCGGTGTTCCAGTATCCGGGGCTGAGCCGGCGGGACATCATGCACGCGGTCGAGCAGTTCTATGACCGTTACTATTTCCGGCCCCACGTCATTTTCAGAATCTTGCGCCGGGCGGTCTTTGATCGCAAGGAGCGAAGCCGGCTTTACGTCGAAGCCAAGGAGTTTCTGAAGGTGCGCGCCAAGCGAAAGGGGTTTGTCAGAACCCAGGCGACTGTTTAGGGAATGAAGCAGATGTGGACTGAACGGATAAGAATTATTGCTCTCTTGGCGGTTGCCATCGTCAGCCAAGCGGTGGGCAATGTGCTGTTGAGCCAGGGCATGAAGCTCATCACAGGAGAGAGCCAACTGACCTGGAGCAATTGGGTCTCCATATTCTTGCAGGCTGTCCAGAGTCCTTCGATTTTGTTCGGGGTCGGATTCTATGTCATTTTTTTCGTGCTCTTTGCGACGGCCCTTTCCCGGGCTGATCTGAGTTTCGTGGTGCCGGCCATCTCGTCCGAAGTGGTCCTCAACGTGGCCTTCGCCGACTACTTCCTGAACGAGACAATCTCGCCGACGCGGTGGCTCG
>DASQRT010000268.1:0-4687 GCA_035642795.1 Nitrospirales bacterium | reverse complement strand
ACGTT
Source organism: Nitrospirales bacterium (assembly GCA_035642795.1). GTDB lineage: Bacteria > Nitrospirota > Nitrospiria > Nitrospirales > NS-4 > NS-12. The sequence continues at coordinate 4,682 of DASQRT010000268.1, read as the reverse complement.
CCAGAAAAATCGGATTGACTTCGTCAAACCTGACACCTATCATGCAACCCGTCCAACCCCGAGACCCATCGTGACGCTCCTGGAACTCCACGACTCCATCAAGGACTGTCAACGCTGCCGCTTGGCATCCGGGCGGACCCAGGTCGTGTTTGGGATCGGGAACCCCCGTGCGAAGATCATGTTTGTCGGCGAGGCCCCCGGCTTCTACGAAGATAAGCAAGGCATCCCTTTTGTCGGTGCGGCCGGGAAGCTGCTGAACGAACTGCTGGAGGATGCCGGCCTCTCCCGCGACGACGTCTATATCGCCAACGTGATCAAGTGCCGCCCGCCGGACAACCGCGACCCGATGGCCGACGAGGTCGAGACCTGCACGCCGTTCCTGTTGCAGCAGATCGAGCTGATCAAGCCGAAGGTCGTCTGCACGCTCGGCAACTTTGCCATGCAGACGCTGCTGGGCAAGAAGGTCGGCATCATGAAAGTGCGCGGGCAATCCTTCCAGGTCAAGGACTTCTTCGTCTTCCCCATGCTCCACCCCGCCGCCGCGCTGCATCAGGGCAACCTGAACGAGCCGCTCAGGGAAGACTTCCGCAAGCTCAAGGCTTTCCTCGACCGCCAGCAGGAGCCAGTCCCGCCGGTCGAACAGATGAACCTGTTCGGGTAAGCGGCGGGGCTTATCGCGCGAGGATCTCCAGGATCTCGTCCAGCGTGCGGATCGTGCCAAGGAGCGTCGGGCTCCCGAACTGTTTGTTGTAGCGGTTCTCCTTGACCCGCTCCAGGGCGATGATCAGGTTATTGAAATCGTCCAGTTTCGCCGTCTCGAAGTACGTGATGAAATCGAGGTCGTCGAGCCCGCTGGCATGGTACAGCTTGCGCTTGACCGTCTTCAGGTACGCGACCGCCGCCTCCGTGTGCTCTTTCATCATGGCGTTCCGGCTCTCCTGCGGCATCAGCCACCACTCCGCGTCCTTCCGAACCGGCACCACGATCGCATATGGCTTGGGGCCTGGGTCCGGCGGCGTTTTCAGCGCCGTCTTGAGATCGTCAGGAAGACTCGGCACGTAGTTGGCCTTCTTGGTGATGCCGTTGAACGTGTACGTGTTCACCAAGTACTTCCCGAGCCTCGTGCCCATCAGATCCACGAAGAAGTTCTGGTTGTGCAGCATCTCGGTCGAGTGCACCCGGACAAAGAAGTCCGCATTCTCCATGAGCCCCCGCAGCAGATAGGTATCCACGGCCACCCAGTCGGCATGCTTCTGGAAGACCCCCTTGACCTCTGCCGCCGCGAAGGCACGCGCCGCCTTGTCCAGCTTCCACCAGCTGTCGTCCACCTTGAAGACCGCAAAAGTGCCGTAGACCCCTGGCTCAGTCAGGAGCTTTTCCCGATCCACCGCCGCTAAAGCCGGCTGCACTATGAGTACGGCCATGAGACATTCAGCCACAAGCGCTATCACTCTGTTCATCTCCATATCCTCCCCTTCTTCTCTCCTCCACCCAGGGTCATAACACCAGCGCAGCCATACCCTCATATCCCCACTGCGCCCACCTCTGGCCAGAGCAAAGCGACGAGCTTACCGATCCCGAACCCGACCCCGGCTGCCAGCGAGCCTAGCAACATCACTTCTAGCCCGCTTTTGATCCACGGCTGCTTGGTCAGCACCGTCTTGCCCACGCCGATGATGAAGAGCGCCACAAGAGAGACGGCCACCGCCACCTTCAGGGCCATCAGGACGTCTTCCAACACTAGGTACGGCAACAGCGGCGCGATCCCAGCCACGACATAGGCCCCGGCCATCAAAAAGCCGACCGTTACGGGATTGTCGAAGGACTCCTCGAGGATCCCCAGCTCTTCCCGCATCATGAACCGCACCCACAGGGACTTGTCCGAGGTGACACGATTGACGATCATCTCCACTTCGTCCTTCTGAAACCCCAGCTTGGTGAAGATGTCCCGGATCTCTTTGCGCTCCAGCTCGGGAACTTCCTCGATCTCTCGCCGCTCCCGCTCCTTCTCGCTCTCGAAGAAATCGCGTTGGGACTTGCTGGCGAGGTACGCGCCGATGCCCATGGCGAGGGCGCCGGCCACGACGGACGCAATCCCGGCCAGCAGGACGAGGCGTGCTTGCATCAGCGCACCCGTCGCGCCAGCGACGAAGCCGATCGTCGAGACCAGGCCATCGTTCATCCCAAACATGACTTCACGGATGAACCGGCCCTTGGGGGTATGCCAGTCTTCAGAATGGAGGGTCGTGAGCAGATGCGGCGACGAGGGCACCGCCTCATTCTCCCGCGACCGTCATCGTGGCGATCTTCACCGTCGGACTGGCAATGCGCCCGCGAAACACCAAGTCGTTCCCGATCGCCTCGACGCCCATCCACATGTCTTTCAGATTGCCTGCGATCGTGATCTCCTCGACCGGATACGCCAGCACGCCGTTCTCGATCCAGAAGCCGACCGCGCCGCGGGAATAGTCGCCCGTGACCATATTGATGCCGAACCCGATCAGCTCCGTGACGTAGAGCCCGCGCTTGACCGAGCAGATGATCTCCTCGGGCGTGACCGTGCCGGGCGCCAGGTAGAAGTTGGTCGCTCCAACCGAGGACGCCTCGCCGACGCTGCGCGACGCGTTACCAGTCGAGGCGAGACCCAGCTTACGGGCCGCGTAGGTGTCCAGCAGGTAGCTCGTGAGGACGCCCCGTTCCACGACGACGTTCTTACGCGTGGGGAGTCCCTCCCCATCGAACGGCTTGGAGCCCAGGCCTCCAGGCATGCGGCCGTCGTCGAATACCGTGACCAAGTCGGGGGCGATGCGTTCCCCCAACCGCCCGACGAGGTAGGACGCTCCCTTGTAAATGGCGTAGCCGTTCACCGCGCTGCAGAGATGGCCCAGGAAGCTGCCGGCGATCTCCGGCTCGAAGATCACCGGCACGCGACAGGTGGCGATCTTCCGCGCGCCCAGCCGGCGGACGGTCCGCCGGCCGGCTTCCTGCCCGACGGCTTCCGGCGAATCCAGCCGGTTCACCTTCCGGCTGACCGCGTACCAGTAATCGCGTTGCATCAGCCCGTCCTGCACAGCGATCGGCGCCACGGCGCTCGAGAAACTTGAGCTCTGATATTCCCCGTAGAAGCCATGGCTGTTCGCGAAGACTGTGCGGCCGCCGAACGTGCTGAAATCCGCCCCCTCGGAGTTGGTCAACCGGGAGTCCACCGCCAGCGCCGCTTTCTCGGCGCGCGTGGCCAGCTCGATCATCCGGTCCATCGGCACCGTCTCGCTGTCGTAGAGGTCGAGGTCCGGCCACTCTTTTGCCAGCACAGCCGGATCGGGCAGGCTGGCGTAGGGGTCTTTCACGACCGCCTGGGCCAAGGCGCAGGTCGTCTCGACCAACTCGTCCAGTGAAGCCGGGGATAAGTCCGACGTGGAGGCTCCCGCCGAGCGCTGGCCGAAATAGACGCGCAGGCCCAGCCGCTTCTCCTGCGCCTTCGAGAGCTTGTCCACGGCGGAGAGGCGCACCTGCACCGAGGCAGAGTCCCCCTCGACGGCCACGACGTCCGCCGCAGTCGCGCCTTTCCGTTTCGCCTTGACGAGCAACTCGTCAGTCAGGTTCCGATCAATGCTCTTCATCCGCTCTCACTCCGTTCCCACCAGCAGCGGGCCCAGCCCCTATTGCGGCCGTCCAGCGAGCACTTTCTTAAGTGCGCGCTGCGGGAGCAGGGGGCTGACCCGCTGCGCTATGCCTGCGTGCCTCCGACAGTAATCTCATCGACCCTGATCGTCGGCAGGCCCACTCCGACCGGCACGGACTGCCCGTCCTTCCCGCAGGTCCCGATCCCCTCGTCCAACTTCAGATCATTGCCCACCATCGACACCTTCTTGAGGATCTCCGGCCCGCTGCCGATCAGCGTCGCGCCTTTCACCGGCGTCGTCGCCTTGCCGTTCTCGATCAGGTAGGCCTCACTGGCAGAGAAGACGAATTTGCCGTTGGTGATGTCCACCTGCCCGCCGCCGAAATACACCGCGTAGAGCCCGCGCTTGACCGAGCGGATGATCTCTTCGGGCGTGGACTCGCCCGGCAGCATGAAGGTATTGGTCATGCGCGGCATCGGGATGCACTGAAAGCTTTCCCGCCGCCCGTTGCCGGTCAGCGGGATGCCCATGAGCCGCGCGTTGAGCTTGTCCGTCATGTAGCCCTTCAGGATCCCTTTCTGGATCAGCACCGTCCGGCTCGTCGGCGTTCCTTCGTCATCCACGTTCAGCGAGCCCCGGCGGAACGGCAGCGTCCCGTCGTCCACGATGGTGCAAAGCTCGGAGGCGACCACCTGACCGATACGGTTCGTGAAGGCGGAGGTCTTCTTGCGGTTGAAGTCGGCCTCCAGCCCATGGCCGATCGCCTCATGGAGCAGGATACCCGGCCAACCCGAACCGAGCACCACCACCATGGGCCCGGCCGGCGCGTCCACCGCCTTCAGGTTCAGCACGGCCTGGCGGGCCGCCTCTTTCGCGTAGCGCTCCCAGCGGTTGTCCTCCAGGAAGAACGTGTACTCCCCGCGGCCCCCGCCGCCGAAGCTCCCTACCTGCCGCTGCCCGTTCTCTTCTGCAATGCAAGTCACCTGCAAGCGAGACAGGGGTTGCACATCCCCGACCAGCTCGCCTTCAGAATTGGCGATCAGGACGATCTTGTACTCC
>DASQRT010000267.1:0-5494 GCA_035642795.1 Nitrospirales bacterium | reverse complement strand
GCTCATCCGGCGTGAAGAGAATAGGCTCGGCCGCCGCACTCTCTTTGCTCATGGCCACACCCTAGCATTCCTGTCACGATAGGATCAACTGGCGAGTGGCGCTCCGTGCTCTTGACGGCCTCCCAACGCCTCCCTATGATGGGCCGCATGACCTCGCCGACCCGCCGCGTGCTCGCGCTGGCGCCCATGCCGCCCGAGAAATCGGCCTACGCGCTCGCGCGCTACAGCCGCTCGCCCGACTCCATCGAAGACAGTCTGCGGTGGGTCCACGGCCACTCGTCGGAGAAATTCTGGGAGCAGTTCTACTTCGATTACGGGCACGCGTCGATCGCCGACCTCGGCCACGTCATCATCTGCTTCGAAGGGATCTCGGAGCTGGCCGCCATCTACATCGAGGACGAGGCGCTCTGGGACGGCCAGGCGAAGTCTTCCCGCTACCAGGACTTCGGACCGGGCGGCGTCTTTGTACCGGAGCACGTCCAAGGCACGCCCATGGAGGCCACCTACCGGGGAATCGCCGCGCGCCTCCAGCAGGCCTATACCACCCTGCACGCGCCTATCAAGGATTACCTGACCAGCACGACTCCGAAGCCCGATGACATGAAGCCCGCCGCCTACGACCGGACGATGAACGCGCGGACCTTCGACGTCACGCGCTACCTCTTACCGCTCGCCGCGACCACGAACGTGGGCCAGGTGGTCAGCATCCGGACGCTGGAGAAACAGATCAGCCGTTTGCTCTCGCTGCCGATGGCCGAGCTGCGCGCCATCGGCGAAGACTTGAAGCGCGCCTGCGCCAACCCGCCGCTCAACTTGTGGGGCGAGCTAAATGGACAATCGGCGGCTCCCAACGAGCCGCTGGCGCCCACGCTGGCCCGGCATGCGCGCCCTTGCGAGTATCTGATCAAGACCTATCAGGACCTAAAGCAAGCCGCCGCCGAGCGCCTGCGGCTGGGTGAAGTGAAGGAGAGCGAGCCGGTCGAACTGATCGAACCGCACGCGCCGCTGGACGAACTGGCCGCGACGCTCCTGTACCGCGTGGCCGTCTACCCCTACCGGCAGATTCTGGCGGTAGTCCGGGAGTGGACCGAGAAGGAGAAAGAGGACCTGATCGAAATTGCACTGAGGCGGCGCGGCCCCCACGACGAGCTTCTGCAGGAGTTCCGGTGTGGCTACGGCTTCATCTTCGACATCCTCATGGACCTCGGGGGATGGCGGGACCTGCACCGACACCGCCGCTGCCAGCAGATCCGGCAGGAGTTCACGACGATTCACGGCTACGAGACGCCCGCGCTACTCAAGGACGCCGGCATCGCGGCCGAGTATCGGGCCGTCATGGACGAGGTCAAGGAGCAGGTGGAAGGCCTCACGCTCTCCCATGCTGACGTCGCGACCTACGTGACGCCGTTCGGCTTTCGCGTCCGCTGTCTGTTCAAGATGGATTACGCGGAAGCGGAGTACATCGCCCGGCTGCGCTCGGGCGTGAAAGGACACTTCTCCTATCGCACGATCGCCTGGCTCATGCAGCGGGCGGTCCTGGCCCGCTACCCCGCCCTCGGCACGCGCATAGCGGCAACCCCGCCCGACATCGAGGACTCGCTGACCCGCTAAAGGCGCTCTTGAAAAAGATCAAGCGGAAGACGGCGGGGAAGGAGCTGAAGGTCCCGATGTTCGTCGTCGGATACGCGGCGCCGGAGCCGCCCCCGCCCGGGTTCCTCGCCGCGTGGTTCGACCAGGAATACGGCGGCCCGCTCACCATCCAACTCCCGCGCGACCAAGGAACGGCGCGGTTCGAAGCTCGGCACGGTCCCTGGAGCGCCCTGGTGGAGACTAGCCTGCCTCCCGACATCGCTGACGCCTGGCGCGAGCGCTTGCAGTGGAGCCATCCTCACGCAGCTCAAGCCCTGCCGCTCCGGATGACCGGTCGTGACTGCCGGGACACCGTCCTGCACGTAACGCGGCTGGCGCGCGGCCTGACGCTCCTGACCGGGGGCACCGCCTACGATACGGCGACCGACACCTACCTGAACCCCTCGGACTGGACGGACCGCCCCTTGCAGACTTTCCGGCTTGACGATCACCTGCGGATCGAGCAAGTCGAAGGACGCGCCGACGGCCGGGTCTGGTTCCACACACGGGGCCTTGCGAAATTCGGCCTGGAGGACATCGAGACCTATCGCCCGATGGGCCTCTCAGAACGACCGGTGATCGAAGCGTTCACAAAGATCGCCGACGTGCTGACCCTGATGGGCAAGGCGCCTAACGTCGGCGAGAGTTTCACGGTGGAAGGTCTGAACCGAGCAGTGCGCGTGGTGCGTCACCGGACCGATCAGTCCTACAGCCTCCGGTTGAACCTGCGCGAAGTCGAATGGGAGTAGGAATAAAGGAGCCGACTATGGCAAGCGGGTGGTCCCTCTCACAGTACGGTGGAACGTGGCACGAAGACGAGTGTGTGCAGGTGAGCATCACCGATTCCAAACTCATCATCGACATCGAGGTCAAGGAAGACGCGGATACGATCACTGTAACGGCCTCCTCGACGGACGGCGTGCGTTACACCGGCGACTATCGCTATCGCGAGGGCAGCGACTCGAACGGTCTCGCGTACTTTGAGCGGTATCAAGGCCCCACCGGCCAGGTCCTGATCGGCGAACGGCGCGAGGTCGGGAGGCAGCCTACCAGGTGGATCATCAAGGTGACCTGAAGAGCCAAACAAAACCATCGCTCACGGAATTTCCCCCTTCAACTTCAGGTATTGTCCTACCGGCCATTGAGCCATTCTCCGGATTTTGTTTCTTGCTTTTGTAGGGTCTAATTACCCGCTAGTACACAAGCGGTGCGAGACACAGAGCAGGGGATTCTGTGTAGCGAGCAACGGACACGCACCCACCCGGACTTGAAAAGGAGATGGCCATTGACCTGCACACGCTGTCACGGACTCTTAGTGGAGGTCCCGTCCCTCGTGTGGTTGTCCAGTGACGACTACCGGCCCACACAATCGGACCATTGTGAAGGCGAGGCCTGGCAGTGTCTGAACTGTGGAAATTATATTGATGCGGTCATTCTGGCCAACCGACTGTCGCCGCCTCAGTCTCCCCTTGAGGAAGAAGCCGCAGTTTCGGTCGCCGTGAATCTGGTCGGAGGGCTCATGACTGGTACAACTGCTGGAAACGCGCTAGCGGTGCGGAGCTTCACTCAACCCACGACACTCAGAGGGTGCGAGGGGGTTCGTGAGCGGTCCGCCTGATTGTTCCCTCCATCTTTTAGCTCTAGTGTCGCACTAATACAGTGTCGTTCCCGAGGTCTCACGAGAAGTGCTAGCTCGGCGATCTGGTGACGGGGCAAGGCGTATGAGGTGAGGAACCGAGATGCCGCTCAAGATTCTATTGGCCGATGACCACCAGATTGTAAGGCAGGGTGTGAAACAACTCCTGACGCGCGAAGGGTACAGCGTCGTGGGAGAAGCTGCGGATGGTCGCGAGGCTGTCCGGCTAGCCCGAGAGCTGTGCCCAGACATCGCCGTGCTCGACTTGGGCATGCCCCTCCTGAACGGAGTAGATGCCGCCAGGCAGATCCTCAAAGTCTCTCCAAGCACCAAGCCTATTCTCTTGACCTTTAAGAAAGAGGTGCCGTACGTCATCGAGGCGTTCCGGGCCGGGGCTAAGGGCTATGTCTTGAAAACCCATGGAGCATCAGACTTGTTTGAGGCGATCCGCAAAGTCGCCTGTGGAACGGTCTATATTAGCCCCGACCTCGCAGAGATCGTCCCTCAGATCTGGGCCAAGGACTCCACTGATGAGCCTATCACGCCACGGGAACGCGAGGTGCTACAGCTCATCGCAGAAGGCAAGACGACGAAAGAGGTCGCGGTCCTCCTGGGAGTCAGCTTCAATACGGCAGAATCGCACCGAAACAGAATCATGAAGAAGTTGAATATCCATGAGACCGCTGGGCTCGTACGCTACGCGATCCGTCTGGGCCTCACGTTGGCCTGAGACCCGCTCCGGTCGGCTCCACCCGTCAGTCCTCTCATCCGGCTGATCTGCCCTGTTCATGTTGTGCACCCACCTCCCGATCACCAAGCCATGGCTCCCTGCGTGAGATACCAACAGATACCTCGCAGAGAAACCGCGCTGCAGTGAAGCCTGGAGAGAAAAGATGTATCAGCGTGTCGCCGCGTGGAGCCCTCGGCTCTAGGACAAAGACCGGTGTGACAGGGGCGAGCGTGTTCTGATATGAGGGGTCATTCTACCAATGGACCACATGACACAGGTTGGTCCAATGCCGCTTCCCCTGCTCAATAAGCTGGATCTTGCATCCGATGCGGTACTGTGTATTCTCCTCCATACTCTCCTCCCGAGGGGAAACCGGCTGGTTGTACACCGGCCGCACCTGCAATTTGATTTCCTTCGGAATCTCGACGAAGGCCTTCCCAGCCAATTCGATGGCCGTAGGAATCACCAAGGCCACGCCGGTGTACGACACATCGACGACCTGTGCCATGATCAGTTGGTCCTGACACCTCACCCGACAGGGCGCAGAGACCTGGCGCCGTGGATACAACCGTTTGAAGCGTTGCTCTTCCGCCATTACAGCAACCTCAACTTACCGTTACCATACTCCCTTTCGGAACGAAGGCAATCAGGTAAACCCGTGAATTACCGAATTGGGGCGCGCATGATTACCAGCGAGGCACGTAGCACAGGTTCATCCATTGCTGCTCCCCCCTCTCGATGAACTCGATCTTGCATCCGACGAGGTACTTCTCACCATTGTCCTGCTGAAGGTAAACCGGCCGGGCCCGTAGCTGGATTCCTTCGGGCATCTGGACCACGACCTCTGCATTCACATCGACAGCTTCCGACAACAAGAAGCCTACACCGGCATAAGACACATCAACGGTCCTTCCGCGAACCTGACGGTTCTGCGAACTCACCGAACATGGGATAGAGACCTTGCGTCTCGGGAACCACCGTTTTAATGGCTGCTCTTCTGGCATAAATAACCTATCTTGTAAGGTTGCAGCCACTCTCGTCATGAGTCAACCGGGTAAATCCATGAATTGTCAAATAAATAAGTTTGAGCGCGCGGGCGCAACTGTCGCACGGCTGCGACGTGACAATGGCACTGTAGCGGTAGAACTTCCGCCGTCCTGACGCCCTCCTGGACCATGAAGGCCGCACAAGATGGGAAGTCAGAACAATTTGTTCATAGTTGTGTCGAAAAGGTCATCGCACAAAAGAAGCAGAAGTTCCGATGCAATTTATGTATCAGCTAGCACGAGGCGACGGCTCGCTCGCTTCACGTGGAATCTCCGGCTGGCCTGGCAGCTTTTCGACTGTCTGACTGCTTCTGAAGTTCAATTGACGGCAACGGCACGTTCTGGGCTTCAAACTTTGGCTCCGGGAACGTCTTCAAATTTGATATCGCGTCGGGAGCTGCGCTTGCGAGCTTTATACTGACACGCATTCTTTCACTGTCAAAGGCCGAAGGC
>DASQRT010000266.1:0-3430 GCA_035642795.1 Nitrospirales bacterium | reverse complement strand
GGGTGACAGTCGCGGGCCGGGACTCGCCGGCCTTTCTCCAGCAGGTCACGACCAACAACGTGGCCAAGCTGGCCGTGGGTGACGCCCACTACTCGATGGTCTGCAATCCCGCCGGCGGGATCAAAGACGATATCTTCGTGTACCGCCTGGGCGAGAGCCGGTTCCTCCTGTGCGTCAACGCCTCGAACCACGACAAGATCGTCTCCTGGCTTTTCCAGAAGGCGCCGCAGGGGGACGTGCGCCTCAGCGACGAGAGCGACGAGCTGGCCCAGATCGCGCTGCAAGGTCCGCGCTCGCCGGAAGTCCTGCGCGCGGTCGCGCCCCGTGCGGCGGAGACCCTCAAACCCCGGCAGTGTATGCAAACGGACGTGTGTGACATGCTGGGTATCGTCTCGCGGACCGGCTATACCGGCGAAGTCGGCTATGAGTTCTACGTCCCATCTCGTAAGGCGGCTGCGGTCTGGGAAGCACTGTTGAAAGCCGGGGAGAAGGCCGGCATCAAGCCCTGTGGGTTGGGCGCGCGTGACCTCCTGCGCCTGGAAGTCGGCTACCTCCTGTATGGCAACGACATTGACGAGCAGACCACGCCGCTTGAGGCGGGCGCGGACTTCGCCGTGGACTTAATGAAGGGCGAGTTCATCGGCCGCAAACCCCTGCTCGAGCAGAAGGAAAAAGGGCCGACGAAACACCTGGTGGCGTTTGAACTGCTTCAGAAGGGCGTGCCGCGTCACGGCATGAAAATCGTGGCCGATGGGCAGGAGATCGGCGTCGTGACGAGCGGCAACCTCTCGCCGCTCCTGCAGAAAGGCATTGGGTTTGGCTACGTCCCAACCAAGTTCAGCTCGCCCGGCACGCCCTTCCAGATTGACATCCGCGGGCGCCTGCATCCGGCCGTGGTGGTGAAGCTGCCGTTCTATAAGCGGAAGGCGTCATGACCAAGAACATCTACAAAGGGCGCATCGTCAACCTGAACCTCGAAACCGTGACGCTCCCGAACGGCGCCACGGTTGAGCTGGAAGTCATTCACCATCCCGGCGCGGCGGCGGTGGTGCCGCTGAAGGATAAGCGGACCGTGATCCTGATCCGGCAGTACCGGCATGCGGTCGGCGGCTATATCTACGAGATTCCGGCCGGCAAGCTGCACCCCGGCGAGGACCCACGCGAGTGCGCTCAGCGCGAGCTGGAGGAGGAGATCGGCTATAAGGCTGGAACGCTGGACCACGTCGCGAGCGCCTACACGACGCCGGGCTTCACAGACGAGGTGATCCACATCTACAAGGCGACGCAGCTTCAACGCGGGAAGCAGAGCCTGGGGCATGACGAGGTACTGGCGATCGCGGAGTTCACGCTGGAGCGGACCATCGCCATGATCCGCGAAGGGGTCATCAAGGACGCGAAGACGATCGTGGGCCTGCAGTGCGTGTACCTGCAGATCCTCGGCGAGAACATCGGAGAGGAGGAGTGACCATGAAGACTCTTTTAAAGGTCGGCGCTATCATCATTCTTCTCATTGTCGTTGCCCTGGTAACGATCGGTGTGTACTTGAATTCGATGATCAAGGCAGGAGTGGAAGCCGTGGGACCGAAAATCACCAGGACCACCATGAGACTCGATGCCGTGGATCTGTCCCCGTTTTCCGGGCAAGGACGGCTCAAGGGGCTGGTGGTCGGCAATCCCCAAGGGTTTCAAACCGAGAGCGCGTTCAAACTCGCCGATGCCAAGGTCCACGTGGATCTGAAGTCGGCTTTGTCGGACAAACTCGTCATCAAGGAGATCCTGATTGACGGCCCCGAGATCACCTATGAAGCCGGCCCGTCCGGCAGCAACATCAGCAAGATACAAGAGAACGTCGCTGCGTTCGGTAAATCCGTTGCGCCGAAAGAAACCGCCGAGTCGAAATCGCCTAAGAAGGATCCGACTCAAAAGAAGGTCCAGATCAATGATTTCATCTTGAAGAACGGCAAGGTCACCATGAGCGCGACCATGATCAAGGGGCAAGCCCTCACGGTCCCGTTGCCGGACATCCATCTTCGTGACATCGGGAAGGATTCAGGCGGGGTGACGGTCCAGAAGGCTGCCGCGGAAGTCTTCGCGGCGATCAACAAGTCTGTGATTCAGGCAGTCGCAAGCTCCGGCAAATTGTTGGAGAAGGGCATCGGGGCAGCAGGCGAAGCGGCCAAGGGCCTCGGCAGCGAGGCAGGCAAGACGGGGTCGAAGGCCCTGGAAGGGGTCAAAGGACTCTTCGGCAAGTAACGCGGCAGCGGTTTCGTGCGAAGGTCAAGCCGTGCAGGTCCAGCATTTCCACTCCTGGGATGTCACGCCCAAAGAAGCGATTCAGATTCAGCAGCAGCTCCGTGCCAAGGTCATCCCGCACGGCAAGGTTGCGACGCCCAGCCTAATCGCCGGCGCGGACGTGGCTTTCGTGGAAGATACAGCGGTTGCCTGCGTCGTCCTGCTCACGTTTCCGAAGCTGGAGATTGTTGAGACTGTTGTTCACAAGGAGAAGGTCTCCTTTCCGTACATTCCCGGCCTGCTGTCGTTCCGCGAAACGCCCGCGGTGGCGCAGGCCTTCGGCAAGCTGAAGCACAGGCCCGATCTGATCTTCATAGATGGGCAGGGCTTGGCGCATCCGCGGGCGGCGGGCATCGCCTGTCACATGGGAGTCATTCTAGATCGGCCGACAATCGGGTGCGCAAAATCGCTCTTGTTCGGGACCTATAAGGAGCCGAAGGAAGCCCGCGGATCGGTCTCCGATCTCTGTGATGACGAAGGTAAGGTGATCGGCGCCGTCGTCCGCACCAAAGACGGCGTCCAGCCGGTCTTTATCTCAATCGGCCACAAGATTGATTTGGCCCAGGCGATCGAGTTCACCCTGGCGTGCGGGAAAGGCTATCGCATTCCTGAGCCCACGCGACAGGCGGACCTCCTGGCCGAGCGCGCGAAGCACGAAGATGTGCAAGCGGATCAGGGAGGGCAAGGCGAGCTGTTTTAGGAGGTGGGGCCTGGCTCCTTTTGGGTCTGCGAAAAAGGTGCCTGACCCCTTTTTGTTTCTGCAATCATATTAGATCATCTCCCGAGACACCTTTTTCCAACGCCGCATAAACTCCGCGGCTTGCTTTCGGGCCAGGCGGTTGTTACCGCCCTTATACAAGGCAACTGCTTTTTTAAGATCGTAATGGGCGAGTTCTAATTTCTTTTTCAGGATGCGTACGCCCCACCTGACATCGAGGTCGATGTATCCGGACATCCCCGGTGTCTGCATCAATCCAGAATAGCCCTTATGGGAGATAGCATTCTTGTCATAGTTCGACTCTGTCTTCATCAAGCAGAGGATCATGAACCCATTGAGATCCGGGTTCTCTTCCACCGCGGCGTTCACGGCTTCGGCAATGGCATGCGCCTCCATATATGACACTTTCGGGTTCCCACA
>DASQRT010000265.1:0-5924 GCA_035642795.1 Nitrospirales bacterium | reverse complement strand
GGTGCTGGCGTTCAACAAGTCGGGCAAGGAGGTGGTGCGGATCCAGGTGGAGGAGCCGATCTACATCCGCCCGGCGGAGCGCGCGCAATGGCTGTAACCTAACGGCTACAGGCCATCGGGTCGGCGGGGGGCGAGGTTCTCGCAAGGGGGCCTCGCCCCCCGTGCTTTCAGACCAGTCCGATTTCTTGTCTCTTGACTCTTGACTCGAAGCGAGGCAAGGGGCAAGCTAACACACATGACATCTGCGATTCGTCGTTGGTTTCTCAACCGCTCGCTGACCAGCAAGCTGGTCATGATTTTCCCCCTGCCTTTCCTGTTTCTGGTCGTGGTCACGACCATAACCATGCAGACATTCCAGGAATTTGAGGCGGCGGAGGAGCTAGCCAAACGTTCGAACCAGATCAAAGGCCAGGCGATCCGCTACATGGATCTGCTCAATGCGATTCAAAACGGGTTCCGCGGCTATTTGCTCACCGGAGACAGGTCGTTTTTAACCCCGTACGACGAGTCGAAAGGCGACATTGATCTGGCAGGCCACGAGCTCGTCAAGCTAGTTCAAGACTCTCCCTCCCAGGCTCAGCGCGATCGGGCGGCCAAGGTCCAGGCGATTACACGACTGCTCATCCAGGAAAAGGAGCGGATTCTCGCCCACGAGAGATCGCGGGAAGAGGGCGTGTCTTATATCAAGAGCAGGCGGGGGCGCGAACTAGCGAGCGCCATCTCGTCCATTCTGCTGGAGATCGAACAGGAAGCCACACAGAACCAGAACGCGCGCCAAGCCGTGGCCGATCGCAAACGGGATCTGCTCCTGCAGGTGATCGGTGGCGGCACAGTGCTAACGCTTCTGTTGACCGGATTGGGGGTCATCGTTGTGGCCCGCTCGGTGACGAAGCCGATGTCCTCCTTGGCAAAGGCCGCACTGGAAATCGGAGAGTCGCGCTCCGCGGTGTTTCCGGATGCTGATCGGCAGGACGAAGTCGGCGTCTTGAGCCGGAGTATGGAGGAGATGCAGCGACGGCTGGACTCGGCGGAGCGCCTCGCTGCAATGACCAGGATCGCCACCAGCATTGCGCACGATCTGCGGACACCGCTCTTGGGCATCGAGCAAGGGCTGCAGGGCCTGCAGTACTTCGCCGACTCACAGCTGAGCGGGGAGGCACGACAACTCGTTGGGGATCTACACGTCGGCGCCCGGTTGGCCGTTGGCATCGTGCAGGACATCCTCGACTTGTACCGTCAGGCCTTCGGCGAGATCCCCCTGTCCTATTCTCGGTTCCGGCTGGACCAAGTGATGTGCGAGGTTGTGGCCCTGATGAGGTCCGAGATCGCCGACCGGGGATTAAAAGTCACCATCAACGCCCCTCCAGCCGAGATCACAGCGGACCAGCGACGGCTCTATAGGGTGATGGTCAATCTCCTCGACAACGCGGTTAAGAACTCCCCGTCTGGGGGGAATGTGCAAATCATTGTGTCGGTACGGGGCGAAGGGGCCGCCCGGCGTGCGGTCGTGGCCGTGGAGGACGAGGGGAAAGGGCTGGAGCCCCCCGCCTTGGACACGCTGTTCGAGCCCAATCGTCCTGTCTCGTCGCCCACGCGGATGGGTACCGGGCTGGGGCTCTACTTGTGCCGCATCGTCATCGCGGCGCATCGGGGCACGATCTGGGCGGAAAACCGATCAGAAGGAGGCGCGCGGTTCGTGTTCATCATCCCTTCGGAGGTGACGCATGTCGATACGACTGTTGATCGCGGACGATCAACGTCTGTTCAGGCAGAGTCTGCGCATCGTCCTTGAGCACGAATCCGACCTGAAAGTGGTCGGCGAGGCCGGAGACGGGCAGGAGGCTTACGAGCAGGCCAAGACCCTGCGACCGGATATGGTACTCATGGATGTTGAGATGCCCAAGCTGGACGGCATCGAGGCCACTCGTCTTCTGGTCAAAGAACGAAGGGACAGCAAAATTCTCATGCTGTCGGCCTACGCCGACGATGAGCGCGTCCTTCACGGGATCCAAGCCGGGGCTGTGGGGTACATCGTCAAGGATGCCACTCCTGAGGAGTTCGTGAAAATTATCCGCGCGACTCACGCGGGTGTGGAAATCACTTCTCCCTACCTGGCCAACCTGCATCCGGTCGTCCTGGCCCGTCTGCGTGGAAGTCCGACTGCGGCCCAGGCACTGCCCGCCGCGAACTTCTCGGAGCTGAACTTGACTCAGCGCGAACAGGAAATCGTCGACTTGCTGGTTCTCGGCAAGTCCAACAAGGAGATGGCAGACCAACTCTGTCTTTCCGGCGATACCATCAAAGCACACCTTCAACACATCTTCCGAAAAATTGGAGTCTCCAGCCGACTCGAAGCGGTCGTCTTTTTACTTACCGGACGCCGAGCATCGTAACCTCATCCTCCGCATATAGCCCGTTTGGGCAAATAGCCCCTCTGGCAATGTGCCAACTTTCACCAGTTTGGGTGATGGTCATCTTGTGTTCAAGGGACGAAATTGGCGTCTATGTCCATTCGTTTGATCATCGCGGACGACCAACGTCTTTTCAGGCAGAGCCTGCGCATCGTCCTGGAGCGCGAATCAGACCTCAAGGTAGTCGGCGAGGCCAGCGACGGTCAGGAGGCATACGAACAGGCTAAGGCCCTGCGGCCCGACGCGGTGCTGATGGACGTGGAGATGCCCAAACTCGACGGGATTGCGGCGACGAAAATCCTGGTCAAGGCGCTGGTGGGCATCAAGGTCTTGATCCTCTCGAGCTACTCCGACGACGACCGCGTCATCCAGGGCATCCAGGCCGGCGCGGTCGGGTACATCGTCAAGGATGCCACTCCCGAGGAGTTCGTGAAGATCATCCGCGCGTCCCACGAAGGCCTGGAGATCGCCTCGCCGTACCTGGCCAATCTCCACCCCGTGGTGTTGGCCCGCCTACAGGGGAGCGCGGAGGGCGTGCAGACCACCAATCCACCAGACGATGTGACGTTGAACTTGAGCCCGCGGGAGCGGGACATCGTCGATCTCTTGATGCTCGGCAAGTCCAACAAAGAGATGGCTGACCAACTCTGTCTCTCCAGCGACACGATCAAAGCTCACCTCCAGCACATCTTCCGCAAGATCGGCGTTGCCAGTAGGCTGGAAGCCGTCGTCTTTTTCCTCACAGGGCGGCGCGCGAGCTAACGACATGCCCAGCGACAACGACATTCCCTTCTCGGTCTAAGACCAGAGCGTTCCGACCTAAGCCAATCGAGGATCGCGGAAACTTTCTCTTGCATCATCGCGTTACCTTTTCGTTACCCTTACGCCACACTCCAGTGTAAACAACCATTTTTCTCACCCCTTCTGGTAGTTCACGACCACCGACACTTCTCAAATTCACCCTCTTAGGGAATATCTGCTTTTTTCCAAGAGGCATAAAAGTGGAAGACGCTTAAGAATCAAACAGTGGGAAAGGGGGTGAGAGAGCGAGTCGCGTTGGGGAAGGCTTGGAATGTCCCGCGCGGGGCGGCCCATTCCTGGTCAGTCATCTGAGTAGGAGTCAGCAAGGAGGTCAGCGATGTTTTTAACCAGACGGCAATTCATGAAAGCGAGCGCGGGCACCATCGCGGTGCTGGCGATCGCGGACAAGGCCCTGGCCTTGACCGCGCTGCAGCCGGTCGTCGAGGTGGGCAACCCGCTCGGCGAGTATCCGGACCGGTCCTGGGAGCGCGTCTATCACGACCAGTACCGCTACGACTCTTCCTTTACCTATTGCTGCTCGCCTAATGACACGCACCAATGCCGCGTGCGCGCCTTTGTGCGTAACGGCGTCGTGATGCGGGTGGAGCAGAACTACGATCACCAGACCTATGAGGACCTGTACGGCAACCGCGGCACGTTTGCGCATAACCCGCGGATGTGTCTGAAGGGCTATACGTTCCATCGGCGGGTGTATGGACCCTACCGGCTGAAGGGCCCGATGATCCGAAAAGGGTGGAAGGCGTGGGTGGATGACGGCTGCCCGGAGCTCACGCCGGAAGTCAAACGCAAGTATCGGTACACCAGCCGCGGCGAGGACGACATGCTGCGCGTGTCCTGGGATACCTGTGGGACGTATCTGGCGAAGGGGATGCTCAAGATCGCCGAGCGGTACTCGGGCGAGGCGGGCGCGCGGCGCCTGCGCGAGCAGGGGTATCCCCCGGAGATGATCGAGTCGATGAAGGGCGCAGGGGTGCGAACCTTCAAGTACCGGCCGGGCATGGCGGCCCTGGGCCAGGTCGGCAAGATCGGGTTCGGACGCATGGCCAATTCGAACCTGGCGCACCTCGACGCGTACATCCGCAAGGTGGGGTCGGACAAGGCGGTCGGTGGGCGGCCCTGGTCGAGCTACACGTGGCACGGTGATCAGCCGCCGGACCATCCTTTCTGGAACGGCATCCAGACGTCGGACATCGACCATGCCGACATGCGCTTCTCGAAGCTGCATGTGAGTTGGGGTAAGAACTTTGTCGAGCACAAGATGCCGGAGGCGCACTGGTTCATCGAGTGCATGGAGCGCGGCGGCCGCATCGTGGTCATCGTGCCGGAGTACAGCCCGCCCGCGACGAAGGCGGACTACTGGATTCCGCTTCGGCCCGCGTCGGATTGCGCCCTCTTCCTGGGGACCATCAAGGTCATCATGGACGAGAACCTGTACGATGCGGACTTCTGCAAGCAGTACACGGACAGCCCGATCCTGGTTCGCACGGACACGCTGCAGTACCTCGATCCGCATGAGGTGATCAAGGACTACAAGCTGTTCGACTTGTCCCACGGCTATACGAAGTACGTCCAATCAATTAAGCCAGAGTACCGGGAGCGGCTGGGCGACTTCATGGTGTGGGACGCGGCGAAGAACCAGCCGGTGCCGATGCACCGCGAGCTGGTCGGGGTGAACATGACCAAGGCCGGGATCGATCCGGCACTGGAAGGCACCTATCGGGTCAAGCTGCTGGACGGCAAGGACGTGGATGTGATGCCGGTGTTCCAGATGTACAAGATTCACGTGCAGGACTTTGATCTGGACACGACGCACGCGATCACCCAGTCGCCGAAGGACCTGATCGTGCGCTGGGCGCGTGACTGCGGGACCATCAAGCCATTGGCGATCCACTCCGGAGAAGGGACGAACCACTGGTTCCACCGGACGACCAACGGCCGCGGCGCGGCCATGATCTGTATCATCACCGGCAACCAGGGCAAGTTCGGGACCGGCACCCATAACTGGTCGGGCAATTACAAGACCGGTGTCTGTCAAGGGACTCCTTGGAGCGGCGGCGGCATTGGGGCGTGGGGCGCGGAGGATGCCTTCGACCTGGAGCTGGACCCCAAGGCGCATGGCAAGCAGATCCGGACCAAATACTACGCCTATGGCGAGGAGCCGGCGTACTGGAACCACGGCGATCGCGGGCTGATCGTAAACACGCCGAAGTACGGGCGCAAGGTGTTCACGGGCAAGACACACATGCCGTCGCCCACGAAGGTCGAGTGGACGGTCAACGTCAATCTGTTAAACAACGCAAAGTACCACTACGACATGGTCAAAAACGTGGACTCGAACGTGGAATGCATCGTGGTGCAGGATCTGGAGATGACGTCGGGGGTGAACTACGCAGACGTCGCCATGGCCATCAACTCCTGGATGGAGTTCACGTATCCGGAGATGGTGAATTCGTGCTCGAATCCGTGGCTGCAGGTATGGAAGGGCGGGATCCGGCCCCTGTACGACACCCGCAACGACCTAGACACGTACGTGAACGTGGCGGCGAAGTGGATGGAGATGACCGGCGACCAGCGGTTCCTGGACCTCTGGAAATTCGTCCTCGAGAACAAGGTGGACATTTACCTGCAGCGTATCTTTGATGCCGCCAGCACGACATACGGCTACAACGCGAAGACGCTAATGCAGTCGGA
>DASQRT010000264.1:0-3327 GCA_035642795.1 Nitrospirales bacterium | reverse complement strand
CCGGGGCCACCTCCTTGGGCACGGTGATCTCCTGGAGCCGCTTCTGCAGCAATGCCGCCTTGGGTGCCGAGGTCGCTTTCGCGACCGTTGGCTTGGTCGGGGCCGTCTTCGGTAAAGCGGGCAGCGGAGGAGGAGTGGGCTTCGGCTGCGGAGCTTGGGCCGGCTCGACCCGAGCCGACGACGACGGTGACACGAGCAGCACCTCGATGGTCGAGGCTCCCTTCGGAGGGATCTTCGTCAACGGAACCGTCGTCAGCGCCACCAAGGCGACCACATGAGCCACCAGGGAGACCAGGGCGGTGCGCCGCATGTCATAGGGGATGCCGGCCGTCATGGAAATCTCAGCCGCGCGCCCTATTGGATCCGTTCCTCATGAGGACTGAGCGGGTCGGTCACCATGCCCAGCTTTGCAATGCCCGCCTTCTTGACGCTGTCCATGACCTGCACCACCGTTCCATAGGGGACTTCCTGGTCGGCCCGGAGAAACACTGCGACCTTGGGGTTTTTGCGGCGCAGCGCGTCCAGCCTCGGCTGGAGCAAGCCCAGCGGGACCGGATCCTTGTCGATATAGACGCGGCGATCCCGCTCGACTGTGAGCACCACACGCTGTTCCGGTTTGATCGTATTGGTCGCCGACTTGGGCAGCGTGATGTCCATGCCACGGTAGAGCATCGGGGCCGTCACCATGAAGATCACGAGCAGCACCAGCACCACGTCCACCAACGGGATCACGTTGATCTCGGCCAGGAACCGCCGGCGGCGAGCTTCGATCATGGTCGCCTCGCGTCTTCTTGAATACCCCGCATCTCCAGCGCGTTGGTCAGCTCGATCGCGAAGCGGTCCATCTGGAACGCCATCCGGCGGACCCGCACCAGAAAATAATTGTACGCGATGACCGCCGGAATGGCTGTGAACAGCCCGGCGGCCGTCGCCACCAGAGCCTCGGCCACGCCCGGCGCGACCGCGGAGATGCTGGCCGTTCCCTGCACGCCGATCTCCCGGAAGGCGTCGATGATGCCGAGTACGGTCCCCAACAGCCCGATGAACGGGGTGATGTTCCCGGTCGTGGCAAGAAAGGGCAGGTCTGTCTCTGTCCGGGTGATCTGTTCCTGGATCGCGTGAGCCAGGATTCGCTCCACGTACCGCTGGGTCGGCAGTCCCGCTTCGCCGTCGCCCACCCTTTCGATCGCCAGCTTGGTGCCCGGATTCCCGTTCCCGCCAAGTTGATAGCACCGGGCGACTTCAGCGAAAACCGCGGCCACCGAGCTGTCTCGATGGAGGTGCAGCTCGCGGGAGGCCTTGAGCGGGTACTCGTAGCGCCTGTAGGTTTTCAGGAAGCGCAGGTCCGCGGCCTCCTGGCGGCGGAAGAAACGCCACTTATAGAGGATCACGGTCCACGACCCGATGGAGAAGACCAACAGGATCAGGAGGACGATCTTGGAGACCAGTCCCAGGGAGGATATGAGCTCAACTAGACCCGAACGAAACAACATTACACGCGCAAGGCTCCTTGACACAAAAGAAAATGGCGGGGCCGACGGGATTTGAACCCGCGACTTCCAGATTGACAATCTGGCGTCCTAAACCAGGCTGAACGACGGCCCCAGAAAATAAAGTCGTAGCGAAAACGTGGTAGGCGGAACAGGGGTCGAACCTGTGACCTCTGCCTTGTAAGGGCAGCGCTCTGACCAACTGAGCTATCCGCCCAAACAGATGCAACAATAAGTCCACATCACGTGAAAATCGAATCGCATAGTAGCAAGTCCCCTCTGTTCTGTCAACAAACTCGCAGCAGTTTCACTCCTTTGGATGGCTCCGCCTTAGATGACTCCGCTGCACGCGCCTTAGCCCCTCGGATGGTAGCGCTTGTGGAGGTGCTTCAAGCGCTCGCGCTCGACGTGCGTGTAAATCTGGGTCGTCGTAATATTGGCATGCCCCAGCAGGCTCTGCACCACCCTCAGATCGGCCCCGCGCTCCAGGAGGTGCGTGGCGAACGAGTGCCGCAACATGTGCGGAGAGATCGGACGCTGGATGCGAGCGTCCCGGGCATAGCGCCGCAGGATTTTCCAGAACCCCTGCCGCGTCAGGCCCCGCCCGGAACGTGTCACGAAAAGACGGTTGGAGGTGCGGCTCTTGAGCAAATGGGGACGCCCTGAAGCCAGATAGCGGCGCAGCTTCCGGATCGCCACCGCCCCGAGTGGCACCACGCGTTGCTTGGACCCCTTGCCGGTGGCGCGGAGAAAGCCGGCTGACAGATTGACGGTATCGAGATCCAGTTTGACCAGTTCGGAGGCACGCAGGCCGGTCGCATAGAGGACTTCCAGCATGGCGTCATCGCGCCGGGCTTCCGGATAGCGTCCCCTTCCGGCATCATTCCGGTCGGGGGCATCCAACAAGCGCTGAACCTCGGCGACGCTCAGCGCCTTGGGAAGCCGCCGCGACCCTTTGGGCACGGTGACGTCCAGGAAAGGATCTTGGTGGAGATGGCCCTCACGGAGGAGAAACCGGTAGAATCCACGGCACGCAGCCAAGCACCGCGCGATCGAGGTAGAGGCTAGGCCCTGACTCCGCAAGAACTCCAGCAGCCGCGGGACATCCGCGCGGGACAGCGCTGCAGGGGTTTCGCGCCCCTGCTTCCGGAGAAAAGTCTGCAGCTTGGCGAGATCGCGCCGATACCCCTCGACCGTGTTCGCGGAGAGCCCTCGCTCCGACAGCAGCCCGGTCAGGTAGCGGTCGATCCACTGCGCTTCGCTCACGCGTGCCTCCTGGACATCACCGGCTAATCTAGCCGAAAGGAGCGCAGGCGACAAGCGAAAGACGACCGTGCCTGTAACATGCTTGGGACTCGTCAGAGAACCGTACAGCGCCGGCAGTCCGGGAGAGTGCGAAAGGAGATCAAACGATGACCGCGGGTAAGATCGTTCTGGCCGTCATGTTCGCGATCGCGATCGGGGCCTTCTTCTATTTCGACCTGGCGCAATACCTGAGCCTACAGAACCTTAAAGGCAACCGCGACCGCCTGCTGATGTACACCGAAGACCACTACGTAACCGCCGTTCTCCTGTTCATCGGGGTGTATTGCGTGCAGACGGTCCTCTCGCTGCCAGGCGCGGCGGCGTTGACCCTCGTTGGCGGCTTCCTGTTCGGGAGCGTGGTCGGCACGCTGTATGTCAACGTGGCGGCGACAGCGGGGGCGACACTGGCGTTCCTGGCGGCACGCTACCTGTTGCGGGATTGGGTGGAGCGGAAGTTCGGGGACCGGCTAGAACCGATCCAGCAGGGCTTCGCTCGCAATGCCTTCAGCTATCTGATGACGTTGCGGCTGAT
>DASQRT010000263.1:0-14890 GCA_035642795.1 Nitrospirales bacterium | reverse complement strand
CTGCGCGATCTGCCGGATCGGTTCCTCCAGCGCCCGCCTCACGATGGTGACGCCGACTTGCTGGTCGTGCGGCAGGTCTTTGACCTTGTCGAGGGGCGGCACACAGCGAAGCAGGGCCACACCGCCGCCCGCCACGATCCCTTCCTCGACCGCCGCCTTGGTCGCGTGCAGCGCGTCCTCGACACGAGCCTTCTTCTCCTTCATCTCGGTCTCGGTGGATGCCCCCACGTTGATCACCGCCACGCCGCCGACGATCTTCGCCAGGCGCTCCTGGAGCTTCTCACTGTCGTAGTCCGACGTGGTCTCCTCGATCTGCGCCTTGATCTGCTTGATACGAGCATCGATCTTCTTCTTATCGCCATGCCCTTCGACGATGGTCGTGTTGTCCTTGTCGATCGTCACGCGCTTGGCCCGCCCCAGATCCGTCAACTTGATGTTCTCGAGCTTGAGCCCGAGGTCCTCCGAGATCACCTGCCCGCCGGTCAGAATCGCGATGTCCTCCAGCATCGCCTTGCGACGATCGCCGAATCCGGGCGCCTTCACAGCCGCCACGTTCAGCGTCCCTCTCAGCTTATTGACGACCAGGGTCGCCAGCGCCTCGCCCTCCACGTCCTCGGCGATGATGACCAGCGGCCTCCCCATCTTGGCCACCTGCTCCAGGATCGGAAGCAGGTCCTTCATGCTGCTAACCTTCTTCTCATTGATCAGAATGAACACATCCTCGAGCGACGCTTCCATCCGCTCGGCGTCGGTGATGAAGTAGGGGGAGATGTACCCGCGATCGAACTGCATGCCTTCCACGACATCGAGCGAGGTGGTCATGGACTTGGCTTCCTCGACCGTGATGACGCCGTCCTTGCCGACCTTCTCCATCGCCTCGGCGATGAGATCCCCGATGGTGGAATCGTTGTTGGCCGAGATGGTGCCGATCTGCGAGATCTCCTTCTTGGTCTTGCAGGGCCTGCTGAGCTTCTTCAGCTCCTCTACAACGAAATCGACGGCCTTGTCGATCCCGCGCTTGATATCCATAGGGTTCGCGCCGGCCGTGATGTTCTTGACGCCTTCGCGGAAAATCGCCTGCGCCAGCACGGTCGCCGTAGTAGTCCCGTCGCCTGCCACATCGCTCGTCTTGGACGCGACCTCCCTGACAAGCTGGGCCCCCATGTTCTCATAAGGGTCCTTGAGTTCGATCTCCTTCGCGACCGTCACGCCGTCCTTGGTGATGAGCGGCGCGCCGAACTTCTTGTCGAGAATCGCATTCCGTCCTTTCGGTCCCAGCGTCGCCTTGACGGCGTCCGCCAGTTGATTCACGCCTCTCAAAATCGAGGCCCTTGCGTTCTCACTGTACAAAATTTGCTTCGCTGCCATTTCCTTCCTCCTTCATGCCTCTTCAGGCCCCTTGCGGGCGTAGATTATTGTTCGAAAATACCCAGAATGTCCTCTTCCTTGATGATCAAATAATCCGTGCCGTCCACGTTGATCTTGCTGCCGGAATACTTGTCGAAGAGGACGAGATCCCCGACCTTCACGGATTTGACCTCGGCCCCCACGGCTTCGATCTTGCCACGCTGGGGCTTCTCCTTGGCAGCATCCGGGATGTAGATTCCGCCCGCCGTGCGTTCCAGTTCCTCGGTGTAGCTGACGAAACACCGATCCTTGAGAGGTTTAAACCCCGCGGCCACCTTCTTTTTTTCCTTCGTTTCCACCGTCATAATGCCCTTCCCTCCTTAAATTTAGTTCTCAGTCAGATGATTTGTTGCCGGTAAAACCCCCCGCCCTTACGGGCAGGGCACACCTTGGGCGCACGATGCCTCCATATGTAAAGCTGCTTTGAAACCAATCAACCCCCTGCCAGCCAAATCCCGCATGATATTTTTTTACATCGAATGCTCGACCCGGTCATCCCGCTTAACCGGTCGTAAGTCCTTGAAAATCGTCCAAGATTTCAACAACTCCACGGCTTTCTGCAGTTGTGGGTCCTCCTCGTCCTTCTCCTTGCCTTCCTTGTCCTTCGCCGCTTCACGGTCCTTCTTCCCTTCTTTGGGCTCCTGCTTCGGGCCCGCCGGATTCTCCTGTAGAGGCGAGGGCTGGGGCGAGGTCCCCGGTTCGCGGAGCGTCTTGTCGAGGTCCCGTTCGCGGATCGGCGGGGTCGCCGTCGGCTTCCCTTTCACGACGATGTCCGGGTTGATGCCAACCCCGTGGATACTGCGCCCCTTGGGCGTGTAATATTTGGCTGTGGTCAGGCGGAGGCCCGACCCGTCCCCGAGCGGTAGAATGGTCTGGACGGATCCCTTCCCGAACGTCTGCACTCCGACGATGACCGCGCGGCCCCAGTCCTGAAGCGCCCCGGCGACGATCTCGGACGCGCTGGCGCTCCCATCGTTCACCAGAACGATGATGGGATAGTCGTCTGGCTGCTGCTCCTTGTTATGGGAAACGTAATCGTCCTTCCGTCCCTCGCGGGTCTTGATGTACACGATCAGCCGATTCGGGCCGACGAACTGCTCGGACACCTCCACAGCAGAGGTCAACAGGCCGCCCGGGTTGTTCCGGAGGTCGAGGATCAACGACTGCATTTTCTGCTCGCGCAGCTTACGGAGGGCTGCGCTCACATCCTTGGCGGTCAGGTCCTGGAACTGGGTAACCCGGATGTAGCCGATATTGCCGTCGAGCATCTTAGACCGCACGCTCTCGATCTTGATGATCTCCCGGGTGAGCACGAAGACCATCGGCTCCGTCGCCCCCTCGCGCTGGATTGTGAGCGTGACTTTGGTCCCTTTTGGCCCGCGCATCTTCTGGACGGCGTCAAAGAGGGTCATGTCCTTGGTCGACTCCTCATTCACCTTGATAATGTAGTCACCTGCTTTGATGCCGGCCCGCTCAGCCGGTGTGCCGTCGATCGGCGCGATGACCGTTAGGCGATTGTCTTTGATGCCAATCTGGATGCCTACCCCTCCGAACTCGCCTTTGGTCTCGACCTGCACTTCTTTGTAGACGTCCGGCGGCATGAAGGCGGAGTGGGGATCCAACGTCGCGAGCATGCCTCGGATCGCGCCATAGACCAGATCCTTGGTCTTGATCTCTTCCACGTAGTGCTTCTGGACGAGGGCCAGCACCTCAGTGAAGGTTTTCAGCTCTTCGTAGGTCTCGGTCGCCAGGACGGCGCGGTCCCAGCCTTTTCCGATGAGTACCCCCAGGAGCAGGGTCACGAGAACCAGCCCCACCCAGCCCATCTTTATTTTGTTCAACTGTCGCATCCCATCCATGACCGTGCTCCTTTTTCTGAAACCATACCCTATCGCCGTCGGGCCAGCCAATCCAGCGGATCCAAGGCTTGACCGCGTTGCCGCAACTCAAAGTACAGGGTGTTCTCCCCGGTCAGCCCCGTATCCCCGATCTCTCCGATCGGCTGGTTGGCCCGGACGGTCTCTCCCACGTTCACCAGCAGCTTGGACGCGTGGGCATACAGGGAGAAAAATCCTTCCCCATGATCCACAATCGTGAGGAGTCCGTAGCCCCGCATCCAGTCCGCAAAGGCCACGACGCCGTCGGCGACCGACCGGATGACACTGCCTTGTGCGGCCCGGATCTCGATCCCCTTCCGTCGCACGTACGTGTTGAACTTCGGGTGCTTCTGGCGCCCGAACAACGCCACCACATCCCCATCGCTGGGCCAGTTGAGCCGGCCCTTGAAGCGAGCCAGTCCTTCGCCGGCCGGCTGTGCACGAACCGAGGCGGCCGCTCGGCGCCGCGCCTCGAATCCTCGGAGGAGACCCTCGATGCGCAGCGCGGACTTCTCCAACTCGCCGACGGCTCGTTCATAGACGGCCTTCTCGCTCCGTACCCGCGCCAGGAGCCGGTCCTTCTTGGCGCGCTCTTCTCGAAGGGCCGCCAGCTTGGTGGTGATCTCCCGCTGATATCCCTGGAGCTCGCCGCGGACCCGCAACAGATGCGCCTCCGTCGTTTCGAACCGCGCGTGATCACCGCGATAGCCCTCGAGCAGTTGGTATTCCCGTCGTGATATCCAGCGCAACGACGCGGACCGGGCCAATAAGTCATTGTATCCGCTCGACGCCAGCAAAAGCTTCAACTGCCCGTTCGGCCCCTCCTTGTACATCACCCGCAACCGGCTACGGATCGAATCCTCCCGCTGGACGATCCGCTCCCGGAGACGCTGGAGAGAGGCGTTCGTATCCGCGATTTCACGGTCCTTCTCCCTGAGCTTGGCGTTCACTGCAGCCAAGCCCTCGCGACGAAGCTTGACCCGGTGGTCCGCCTCCTCGATTTGCTGCAGCACCGAGGCTTCTTTGCGCTGGGCCTCCTCCGTTTTCCGTTTCTTCTCCTTGATCTCCCCCTTCAGTTTTTCCAGGGACTGGCGCTCCTTCTTGATCTTCTCGGAGAGCGGCTCCTTGCGCTCGGACGACGCAGCCAGCACGGACGAGCTCGTCGCCAGCACAGCCAGCATCGCCAGCGCCGCGACCCGCATCAACTCCTCGCCCCGCGTAGTTGGAGCAAGGAGACCACGCTCCCCAGGCACCCCAGCATCATACCCAGCAGCAGGAACGCGACCGTCACGCGGTCCGGCAAGAATACCAGCCCGCGTCCGATGCCCCAGAAGGTCCCCCTGAGGGCCAGCTTGGCCTCGGCCAGCCCGAACAGGGTCCGCAAGAGAAAGAGCGAGCAGAGCGTGCCTACGCCCCCCAACAGTGCCCCTTCGAGCACAAACGGGGTCTTGATGAAGGCCGTCGTGGCGCCGATTAGCTTCATGATCTCGATTTCATCGCGCCGCGCATGCAGCGTCAGCCGGATCGTATTGGCAAGGATCGTCACCATGGACGTAGCCAACACCGTGCCGATTCCTAGCCCCAGGACTTTCAAATACCTCAGCGCCACGGCCAGGTTCTCGATCCAGTCCTGACTATAGAGCACCTCTTCGGTCTCAGACAACGCGTTTAGTTTCTGGACCAGCTCGCGGACCTGCTCCGACGAACGATAGGCAGGACTGACCTTGATGACGAGGGACACCGGAAAGGGATTGTCCCCCAGCCCGCTGAGCAACCGTTCCTCCGAGGGGAACTGAGCCCGGAACGTGGCCAGCGCCTGCTCCCGCGAAACGTACTCGATGCCCGCGACAGCCGGATCTTGGCTGATCTCCGCGCGCAAGCGCGACACGGCCTGCGGCGACACCGCGTCCCGGAGGTAGACGATGACCTTGATCTCCTCGCGCAACGAGCCCAGGGCCTCTTGTACGTTCAGGTAGAGGAGCAGGAACACGCCCATCGCCAGCATGGTGAACGTCGTGGTGGCCAACGCCACGAACGTGGTGGTCCGGTTGGACTTGATGTTGTCCACCGCCTCACGGAGCAGATAGCGCAACCGCGTCATGCCTCGGGATACCCATCCTCTGCTACGCGCCCCTGTTCCAGCCGCATGACGCGGCGCCGCCACCGCTTCAACATCTCTCGGTTGTGCGTGGCGAGGACCACGGTGGTGCCGCGCGCGTTGGCGGACTTCATGAGCTCCAGGATCTCTCCCGACAGGTCCGCATCCAGGTTGCCCGTGGGCTCATCCGCCAGGAGGATCTGCGGATCATTGACAATCGCGCGCGCCAGGCACACCCGCTGCTGCTCTCCCGCGGAGAGCGTCATCGGCATGGCGTCCAGCTTGTGCCCCAGCCCGACCGCGCCGAGCGTCTCGGCCACCCTCACCCGCAACACTCCTTCCGGCACGCCACTGACCTTCAACGCCAGCGCGACGTTTTCGAAGACCGTTTTCTTCGGCAGGAGCCGGAAATCCTGAAACACAAACCCGATCATCCGACGCAGGTAGGGGACTTCGGACTCTCTGATGTGCAACAGGTTCCTGTTGTTCACCAGGATCTGCCCCTCATCCGGGGCGTCCGCGCGGAAGATCAATCGAAGGAGCGTTGTCTTACCGGCGCCGCTGGGTCCGGTGAGAAAGACAAACTCCCCCTTGTCGATCTTGAAACTGACGTCTTGGAGGGCAGGCCAGCCGTTATAGGCCTTGGAAACATGATAGAACTCGATCATGCGGACGTGCGGGTCTCCGGCACCTCGAATGCGCCGGGCAGCAACTCGATCCGTCGGGTCTTGGGATCAGCGCCCCAGATCAGCACGACGTCGAACCGGCACGGCCGGTCACCAACCCGCCGCCACGCCAGATACTGCTGGGCGAGCCGAGCGATCCGGGCCTGCTTGGCACGGGTGATGGCAGCCGCCGGTCCGCCAAACCGGTCGTCGAGCCGGACTTTCACTTCCACGAACACTAGGATCCGGCCATCTTCCGCAATGAGGTCGATTTCCCCGCGCCGCGTCCGGTAGTTGCGTTCCAGGATCCGATAGCCGCGGGCTTCCAGGAACCGGGCCGCGGCGCGCTCGCCTTCTTCCCCCAGCACGCTACGCCCGGTCACGGCCACCTGCTCCTTCCACGACCGGCCGAAAACTGCGCCGGTGCAACTTGCAAGGCCCGTAGCGCTCCAACTGCCGTAGGTGCTCGGCAGTGCCGTACCCCTTGTGCGTGAGAAACCCGTACTGGGGGTAGCAGACGTGGGCCCGCGCCATGAGCCGATCCCGGAGCACCTTCGCAATGACAGACGCCGCGGCGATGGACAGGCTCAACCGGTCGCCCTTGATGACCGCGCGCTGCTCGATGGGAAGCAACGGGAGGATGACCGCATCGAGGAGGAGATAATCCGGAGGAGGCGTGAGGTGCTGCATCGCCTGGCCCATCGCGAGTCGGGTCGCTTCGAGGATGTTCACCGCGTCGATGACCTCAGCCTCCACAACCCCCACACCGATATCGAGAGCTCCCGCGAGGAGCTGCGCGTAGAGGTGCTCGCGCTGGGCCTCGCTCAGGAGCTTCGAATCACGCAAGCCGGCCAGGCGGTATCGGCGGGGCAGGATGACCGCCGCTGCGACGACCGGACCGGCTAGGGGGCCGCGTCCTGCCTCATCTACCCCGGCGATACGCCGGAACCCGCGCGCCCACGCCTCGCATTCAAAGACGTCGTCGGGTTCCAGCGACACGCGACTCCGTCGGCCTCAGACGCCAGCCTTCACAGTCTCCGACTCAGCGGCGACGGACGCAACATCCGGCTTGGGCTTGCTCTCCGTCAGGTATTCCCGTTCTGCCACCCGGGCCATCTTGCCCTTCTTCGTGCGGAGGTAATACAGCTTGGCCCGCCGGACACGCCCCTGCCGCACGACGTCGATGCGTTCCACCACCGGCGAGTGAATGGGAAAGATCCGCTCGACGCCGACGCCGTAGGATACTTTCCGGACCGTGAAGGTTTCCGCGTTATGTCCGCCCTTGCGACTGATGACCACGCCTTCAAACACCTGCACGCGTTCCTTCTCGCCCTCCGCAACTCGCACATGAACCCGGACCGTGTCCCCGATCTCGAAGACCGGCACATTTTTCTTGACCAACGTCGCATTCAACCGCTGCAGCCGATTCATGACCGTCTCTCCTCTCTCTTTCCTGCTCGCCCGTCAGGCGTCGCTTCCGCGCGAGAACTGGTTCAACACTTGCCGATCTTCCGGCGTCAACGCCGCCCGTTCCAACAAGTCGGGCCGCTTAGCATAGGTGTTCAACAGGGACTGGGCCCGCCGCCACGCCCGGACGGCCTGATGGTCCCCGGACCGAAGGACTTCCGGGACCTCCATCCCCCGGAAAACAGGTGGGCGGGTGTAGTGGGGGTAATCCAGCAGCGAATCGGCA
The DNA here is from genome assembly GCA_035642795.1 of Nitrospirales bacterium. Taxonomy (GTDB): domain Bacteria; phylum Nitrospirota; class Nitrospiria; order Nitrospirales; family NS-4; genus NS-12. The sequence continues at coordinate 7,150 of DASQRT010000263.1, read as the reverse complement.
AACGAGTCGGCCTCCGCGGACTGCTGGTCTCCCAGCACACCGGGGATCAGACGCGCCGCCGCGTCCACAACAATCAACGCCGCCAGTTCGCCCCCGGTCAGGATGTAATCGCCGACGGACAACTCCTCCGGAGCCAGCCCCATTCTGACGCGCTCGTCGATCCCTTCGTAATGCCCGCAGATGAAGACCACGCGCCGCGTCTCTGTGGCGAACTCGGCTGCCACGGCCTGGGTGAACGTGCGCCCCTGCGGGGTCATCAGCACAAGCCGTACATCGCCATGCCGAGCACGCAGATCCTCCACGGCACGGAAGACGGGCTCGGGCTTGATCACCATCCCCGCGCCTCCCCCGTATGGATAGTCATCGGCAACTTTGTGCCGCCCCTCCGCATAGTCCCGCAAGCTCACCGCGCGGACGTCTAGGAGGCCCTTCTCCCGGGCGCGTCCGAGGATACTGGCGCTCAACACCGCCTCCACCATATCGGGAAACAAGGTGAGGATGTCACACTTCATGGTCTGGCTCATCATCCAAGAGTCCCGCTATCCGGCGGATGGTCATCAGTCGGCCTGGCACATCCACCGCTCGGACCACCTCTCGGGTCGCGGGAATGAGATGTTCCTTCCCCGTTGCTCCGCGCACCACGAAGACGGCATTGGCACCGGTCGGGAGGATCTCCGTCAGCTCTCCGAGCAGCGTTCCGTCTTCTGTCCGGACGGCCATCCTCAGCAGATCGCGTTCGAAATACCGCCCCTCTGGCAAGGGCGCTGACTGCTCCGCCGCGATCTGGAGCCAGCACCCGACCAGCGACGCCGCGGCTTCGGGCTTGGTAATGCCGTCAAAGGCGAGGAGATAGTCGTCGGCCATGGGCCGCGAGGCCCGGACGGTCAGTTCCCGGAGCGTTCCGTCCCGATCAGCCACCAGGACCCGCTTCAGCGTCTCAAACCGGCCCGGCACGTCGGAGAGGGACTGCACCTTGACCTCCCCGCACACCCCGTGCACGCGCGTGACCTTCCCGATCGTCACCAACCGGCGCTCGTCTATTCCAGGATTTCCATCACGCACGGAGACCAAGATGTCACCTACGCCTTGGCGGGCGCCACCTTCGACTGCTTCAGCACACCAGCCTTGCGCAGCAGGTTCTGGACCGTGACCGACGGTTGCGCGCCCTTTTTCAGCCATTCCATCACCCGCTCCTGCTTGAGCGCGACGGCAGCCGGCGACTTCAATGGGTCGTACGTGCCCAGGACTTCGATGTACCGCCCGTCTCTCGGCATCCTGGAATCCGCCGCCACAATTCGAAAGAAGGGCCGCTTCCGACGGCCCCTTCGCGTGAGTCTCAGTCGCACCACGTGTGTCCTCTCCTCTTCTTTAAGGTTAGTAAGTATGAACTCCTACGAGAACGTCCGCGCCGACCGTCCGAGCCATTGACGGCCGCCGCGCCCGGACAACATCTTCATCATCTTGCGGGCCTCCAAGTACTGTTTGATCAGCCGGTTCACGTCCTGCACGCTGTTCCCGCTGCCCTTGGCGATCCGTTGCTTGCGGCGGCTGTTGAGCAGCGTGTGATCGCGCCGCTCCCGCGAGGTCATCGAGTCGAGGATCGCCACCATGCGCCCGACTTCCTTGTCCTTGCCCGGCATCGAGCCCGCCGTCAATTCTTTCAAGTGCTGCCCGCCAGGCAACATGTCCAGGACCTGCTCCAAGGAGCCCAGCTTGGTGACCTGCTTGAGCTGATCCCGAAAGTCCTCAAGCGTCATGGTGTCTGCGCGCAGCTTCCGGGCCATCGCCTCAGCCTGGTCCCGATCGACCACCTCCTGCGCCTTCTCGATCAGCGACAGGACATCGCCCATCCCCAGAATGCGCGATGCCATCCGGTTCGGGTGGAAGGGCTCCAGGGCGTCCAGTTTCTCGCCCGTGCCGAGAAACTTGATCGGCTTGCCGGTAACGGCCTTGATCGAGAGTACCGCCCCGCCACGGGCATCTCCCTCCACTTTGGTCAGGATCACCCCCGTTAGCCCCACGCGCCGGTCGAACTGCTCAGCCATGGTGACCGCATCCTGCCCGATCATCGCATCGGCGACCAAGAGCACTTCGTGCGGGGAAGTCTTGGCGCGAATCGCCACCAGTTCGTTCATCAACTCATCATCGATGTGGAGGCGGCCCCCCGTATCCAGAATCGCCACGTCAAACCCCTGGGTGCGGGCCCGCTCGACCCCGTCCACACAGACGGAGACAGCATCCCGACCCGGCGCGTCGGCGCGATGCACCGGCACGTCGAGCGCCGTTCCCAAGACCACCAACTGCTCCACCGCCGCCGGCCGGCGCGGATCGGCCGCCACCAGGAGGACGCGCTTACCGTTCGTTTTGAAATGACGCGCCAGCTTGCCACATGTGGTCGTCTTGCCCGCACCCTGGAGGCCCACCACCATGATGACAGTGGGAGGCATCGAGGAGAGGGCCAGTCCCGCCTGCTGCTGTCCCATGAGGGCGCAGAGTTCCTCCCAGACGATCTTCACCACCTGGTCCCCAGGTGTCAGGCTCTGCAACACCTCTTGGCCGATCGCCTTGACGCGGATCCGCTCGATGAACTCCTTGACGATCTTAAAGTGGACGTCGGCCTCGAGGAGTGCCAAGCGCACCTCTTTAAGTGCCTCGGAAATCGTGGCCTCGGTCAGGACACCGTGGCCCCGGAGACGCTTCAGAATCCCGTCAAGTTGGGCTGAAAGGGTGCTGAGCACAGATACCCCTATTTTATTGAAAAATCATAAAGATTTTGGATTTGTAAGTCTACCGGACCCGTGTCGGAACTGTCAAGGCGATTCCGGGAACGTAGCCTCAGGAACTGCCCTGTGTGGCTTGTGCTTTCGGCCAAGCTGCGACAGGTGAATGCAGAGTAATATTTATTGGTGATTGCATAGGATTTGGGCTTGACTTCCAGTGAAGTTCCCTAGTAGAGTGCGCCGACGTAACGGCCTTTCTCAAACCCGAAACACGAGATCGAGGCGTGCGTAAGTCCCCCTGGTTGCTGGTCATTTGCGTTGTGGTCGGCGGTCTTTTCGGCGGGTTACTCGGGGAAATCCTGCTCGCGGTCTTCCCGCCCGGCGTCATCCAGAACGTCTTCACTCAGGCCGTACATCCCGGCCTCAACCCCCCGGTGACACTTGATCTCTGGCTGCTGAAAATCACTTTCGGCTTCACCCTGAAGATGAACGTGCTGACCTTCATCGGCATGCTGCTGGGCATCTTCGTCTTCAAGCAGATCTAAATTCATTCCTTGATCCCCAGCTCCAACGCCTGGCGCTTGAGCGCCTTGATCTGGTCGCGGATCTGCGCCGCGCGCTCGAAGGCCAGCTCCCTGGCCGCGGCTTTCATCTCCGCGTCCAGGCGCTTCAACAACGGACCCAGGTTACCGTCGAACCGATAGGCCGGCGCTTCCTCAGCGGCGATGGGGACGGTCACGTAGTCGCTCTCCGAGACTTCGTACAACGTCTTCGGAATACCCTTCTTGATCGTTTCCGGCGTGATGTCGTGCTCCCGATTGAATTCCGCCTGCAGCCGGCGACGGCGTGTCGTCACCTCGATCGTGCGCTTCATGGACTCGGTCATGATGTCTCCGTAAAGGATGACCGTGCCGTTCACGTTCCGGGCCGCGCGGCCGGCCGTCTGGATCAAGGACCGCTCGGACCGGAGATACCCCTCCTTGTCCGCATCCAGAATCGCCACGAGCGAGACCTCGGGAATGTCGAGACCTTCGCGCAGCAGATTGATGCCGATCAGCACGTCGAACACCCCTCGGCGCAGATCGCGGATGATCTCGGTGCGCTCCAGGGTGTCGATGTCCGAGTGGAGGTACCGCACCCGGACGCCGAGGTCGTGGTAGTACTCGGTCAGGTCTTCCGCCATCCGCTTGGTGAGTGTCGTGACCAGCACCCGGTCTCCCCGCGAAACCCGGTCTTTGATCTCCCCCAACAGGTCATCCACCTGCCCCTTGGCCGGCCGCACCGAGATCGCGGGATCCATCAGGCCCGTGGGCCGAACAATCTGCTCGATCACGCGGCCTCCGGCTCTTTCCAGTTCATAGGGGCCCGGGGTGGCCGACACGTAGATCGCCTGATTGACGCACTGTTTGAATTCAGCGAAGTTCAACGGCCGGTTGTCGAAAGCCGAGGGCAGTCTGAACCCGTACTCCACCAGGCTCTTCTTCCGGGAGTAGTCCCCCTCATGCATGCCCTGCACCTGCGGGATCGTCGCGTGGGACTCATCCACGACCAAGAGGTAATTCTTGGGGAAGTAATCGAGGAGCGTCGGCGGGGGCTCGCCCGGCTGCCGGCCGCTCAAGTGCCGCGAATAGTTCTCGATCCCGTGGCAGTAGCCCATCGCCCGGATCATCTCCAGATCGAACCGCGTGCGCTGCTCGATGCGCTGGGCTTCCAGCAACTGGCTGTTCCGCTTGAAGGAGGCGATCCGCTCTTCCATCTCGGCTTCGATCCCGCTGAGCGCGCGGTCGAACCGGTCAGGCGGGATCAGGTAGTGCGTATTGGGGTAGACCGCGACCTTCGAGAGGCGCCGCAGCGACTTCCCCGTGAGCGGGTCGATCTCGTGGATGGCGTCCACCTGGTCGCCGAAGAGCTCGATGCGCAGGCTTTGGTCCTCCGACGACGCCGGAAAGATCTCCACGACGTCGCCCCGCACGCGGAAGGTCCCGCGATGAAAGTCGGTATCGTTGCGCTGGTACTGGATCTCCACCAGCTTCTTGAGGATGGCCTCGCGCCGGATGTCCATGCCCTCTTCCACGTACAGCAGCATCCCGTGGTACACCTCGGGCGAGCCCAGGCCGTAGATGCAGGAGACCGACGCCACGATGATGATGTCGTCCCGCTCGAACAGGGAACTGGTTGCCGAGTGCCGCATCCGGTCGATGGCGTCGTTGATCGAGGCGTCTTTGGCGATATACGTATCGGTAGAGGGAATGTACGCCTCGGGTTGGTAGTAGTCGTAGTAGCTGACGAAGTACTCCACCGCGTTCTCCGGGAAAAAACTCTGGAATTCGCGATAGAGCTGGGCAGCGAGCGTCTTGTTGTGGACGATGACCAGCGTGGGCCTCTGGACGCGCTCGATTACGTTGGCAAGGGTGAAGGTCTTGCCGGACCCGGTCACGCCGAGTAGCACTTGATGGGGCAACCCGCGATCGACGCCCGCAGCGAGCGCCTCGATCGCCTGCGGCTGATCCCCCGCGGGGTTAAAGTCTGCGACGAGCCGAAACTTGCCCACGCCATCCCCTCTCTCGGAACAGTGAGAGCCTACCATAGGAAAACCCCTCTTGACGACCAGCCTTGGATGAATCAGACCGTCCCGTGTAGAATACGGAAATTCGACGAGATCCCATGAACGGCTACCCTTCGCGAAGAGGCATCATCCCCCGATGGTTCGGTCTCACCGCGGTGCTTCTGGCCCTGGTAGGCTGCGCCACCAATCCGTATACAGAGCGGTCGCAGCTGCTGCTGGTGCCCGAGTCGGAGGAAATGCAGCTCGGGGCGCAGGCCTACCATCAGGTTCTCAAGGACCCGAAGGTGAAAATCTCCCACGATCCGCGCGAAGTCGAACCCGTCAAGCGCGTTGCCGCGCGCATCATCGAAGCGGCGAAGGTATCGAAATACGCGGAGCGGGCCCGCCAGTTCGACTGGGAAGTGAGTGTGCTCAAAGACGACAAGACGATGAACGCCTTCGCACTTCCGGGCGGCAAGATCGCCGTGTACACCGGCATCTTCCCGGTCGCAAAAAACGAAGCGGGCCTCGCCGCGATCCTCGGGCACGAAGTGACCCACGCGCTTGCCCGGCATGGCGCAGAACGGATGAGCCAGGGGCTGCTGGCACAACTTGGCATGGAAGCCGCCAGCATTGCATTGGGATCCGGGACCAATCCAGCGGTCGGACAGGCCACGATGGCGGCTCTGGGATTGGGGGTGAACGTGGGCGTCTTGTTGCCCTTCAGCCGGTCGCATGAATCCGAGGCCGACCACATCGGGCTCTTGTTGGCCGCTCAGGCCGGCTACGACCCGCACGAAGCGGTCCACGTCTGGGAGCGGATGGAACAGCTCTCCAAAGGGCAGCCACCGGAATTCCTGTCCACGCATCCCGGTCACGGCACACGGATCAAGCAACTCCAGGAGTGGATGCCGGAGGCGTTGTCGTATTACCATCCCCAGACTGGCTTCGGCGCCGCCGACCTGCCCACTCTGGCGCCTCGCTAAGTGGCACCCGAGCGAACGGTCTGGCTGGTGCTCCTACCACCGCTCGCCACCGCCCTCTACTACACCCTGCCCGTCCCGCTGCAGCAGAATCTGTGGATCACGTTCAGCCCCCAACTGCTGGCGTATGCCTCCTTGGCCGCATGGGCCCTGTCGAACCGTGGGTGGAAGACCCTGCTCCGCTTGGATGTCCAGAGGATCGGACCAAGCCTGCAATGGGGCGCGCTCGTGGGCGTGGCGCTGGGCGCCGTCAATCTCAGTTTGATCCTGCAAGTCATTCCGGCCCTAGGAGTCGACATCCAGTTCCTTCGGGAGACGCCGCACGCCCAAGCGCCAGCCTGGGCGATGTTCCCGGTCGGGATCGCCGTGATTGGGTTCCTTGTCGAGCTGAACTTCCGGGGGTTTCAGATGGGTCGCCTTCTCACACTGCTGGGGCAGTCGCCTGCCGGAAGGTTCGGCGCGATCCTCGTCTCGGCGCTGGCGTTTTCTTTCGATCCCTTCATGGTGCAGGTCTTTCAGCACCTTCATTGGATCGCTCTGTGGGACGGCCTGGTCTGGGGCATCCTCCTGTTGCAGACCCGAAGTCTCTATGCCACCATGGCGGCGCACACGGTGGAAGTGTGGATCCTCTACGTCTGGCTCAAACTCTGGTTCGGGTGACACGGGAAGGGGCGCGTCTTGGCGCGCCTGGGGCGGGCGGGTGCAAAAGGAGATTCGCATGAAGTACGCGCTCTATTTCGTCATCGGCGGGACTGTGGTCAGTCTGACAACGTACTTGGGAAGCCTCGGACGGAGTTGGCTGGCCGCGTTCATCACGACGTTCCCGGCCCTCACCGGGTTAACGTTCATCCTGATGTATCTGAACGCCGGGGTGGAGCCCACAGTGCCGTACGCGCGGAACC
>DASQRT010000262.1:0-2755 GCA_035642795.1 Nitrospirales bacterium | reverse complement strand
GTTCTCGCCCGCGCCCACAACCTTCGCCTGAGCGCGGGTTGTGATGCCCCCCGCGACTTCGATCACGCCCTCGAGGGCTCGCTCCGCGTCCTCGTATACCCAATCGATGCTCGAGCCGGGCAGGATGTCGTGGAACTGGTTGATGAGGAGCTGTTTCCAAGCCGCATCCAGCTCTGAGGCGGGGTATGAATCGCCGGTCGCGACCGACCACATCTCGGCCTCGCGCAGGGCCTGCTCGGCGCGCCGGTTGGCGCGCTTGGTCCGTGACTGTGTGGTGTAGGTACCGCGGTGCAGCTCGAAATACAGCTCGCCGACCCAGGTCGTGAGGTCGTGTGCCTCGGCCGAAGCGACGGCAAAAAAGTCGGCCGCCCTCGACAGCTCAACACGCGGAGCGCCATCGATGTTGCGCAGCCGGTGGGCGGATTCGACCATGTCCGGCTCGGGGCCGCCTCCGCCGTCGCCCCAGCCGAACAAATAGAGGGATCGCGGTGAGTGGTCCTGATCCTTGAAATCGGCGGCGCTATGCACGATCTGGCCCGCGCTGAAGTCACCGTTGTAGGTGTCGGCCGGTGGGAAATGCGTGAAGATGCCGGTGCCGTCGATCCCCTCCCATATAAAGGTGTGGTGGGCGGGCTTGTTGGTGTCATTCCACGAGAGCTTTTGAGTCAAGAAGAAGTTGCCACCCGACTCGGCGATCAGCTGTGGCAAAGATCCCGGGTAGCCGAAGACGTCGGGCAGCCACAGCTCCGTAGTCTCGTAACCGAACTCCTTCATGAAGAATCGTTTGCCGTGCAGGAACTGGCGTGCCAGGGCCTCTCCTGAAGGCAGGTTGCAATCGGCCTCAACCCACATCGATCCGACCGGTTCCCATTGGCCGGCTGCGACCTTCTGGCGGATGCCCTCGAAGATCTGGGGATAAGACTCCTTCATCCATGCGTACTGGGCAGGCTGCGAGCATGCGAATCGGTAATCGGGGTATTCGTCCATAAGCGCGAGCGCGGTTGAGAAGGTGCGCGCACATTTGCGGCGCGCCTCACGCAGCGGCCACAGCCACGCCGTGTCGATGTGTGCGTGGCCGACCGCGCTGATCTGATGGGTGGACTGGCTCGGTCTCGACATCGCTGCTGCCAGCACAGCCGGATCGTTGGTCTGGACGAACTTTTCCAGGGCCTCGGTGATCTTCGCGCGCCTACCATCGTCTGGGAGGGCGAGCGCAAGTTCGAGCAGCGTCTTGAAATCGAGCGCCAGCTTCCGCGCGTTCGGGTCCTGGATCCGCAGTTCGGCCTGGCGGAAGATGAACGCCGGGTCAGGGGACTCGCGCAGCGCGATCATCGAGGGGGCTTTCTCGGGCCCTGAGACGACCGCTTTCGGATTGGCGGCAGCCTCGAGGTAGAAATCGACCTCCCCTGAGGTGATGGGCAGCCAGCGGTGGTTGGGATCCACGGCCCGCCATGGCTTGCCGTCCCTCCAGGCCAGGGCCTCGCACGTGAAGCCGGTCGAGCCTTCGAATCCGATGTCCAAGACCGCAATCACCCGCTTCCCAGCCCAAGCTTCGGGAACCCGGCCGCGAATATGGAACCAGGTCGTGCTCCACGGCGGGCCCCATCGGTCGCCCACCTTGAACGCCTGGTACTCGCCGCGCATCGCTTCGGCGAACGTGATCGGCTCACGGCGCACCGCAAAGGCGGTGAGCTCCAACGGCGCGCTTTCACGCTCGACGGCGGCCAAAAGCTGGTCTCTGGTTGCCTTGAGGTCCATGCGAGCCAGCACGCCCATATTCTCGACGGTTAGCCTTTCGACGTGAACTCCGCGTGAAGCCCTTGCGTGTGGGAGTCGTCGGCTGCGGCACGATCAGCGGCGCCTACCTGAAGAACATGAACGCCTCGCCGCACCTGGAGGTTGTCGCCTGCGCCGACCAGGTCGCGGAGAGCGCTCGGGCGCGCGCAGCGGAGTTCGGCGTGCCCCGGGCCTGCAGCGTGGACGAGCTGCTCTCCGATCCGAAGGTCGAGCTGGTGGTCAATCTGACCGTCCCCAGCGCTCATGCGGAGATCAGTCTGGCCGCACTCAAAAAAGGGAAGCACGTATACACGGAAAAGCCGCTGGCCACAACGCGGGACGACGGCAGACGCATTCTTGATGCAGCCAAACTGACCGGCCTGACCGTTGCATCCGCCCCAGACACCTTCCTCGGATCTGGCATTCAGACGTGTCTCCGGCTGGTGGAGCAAGGTGAGTTGGGTGAGCTGGGTGAACCATTGGCCGCCTCCGCATTCGTGCTCAACCGAGGCCCTGAAAACTGGCATCCGAATCCAGCCTTCTTCTATCAGCCCGGTGGCGGTCCGCTGCTCGATATGGGGCCTTACTACTTGACCACGCTCGTCTGTCTCTTGGGCCCTGTTGGTCGCGTCACCGGGATGGCCCGCATCCTGTATGCCGAGCGCACAGCTGACCACGGGCCCCGGGCGGGGGAGACCTTCAAAGTCAGCACGCCCACATTGGTGGCGGCTCTGCTCGAATTCGAGAGTGGCGCCCAGGCCACACTCGTCACCAGCTTCGGGATTCGGGGCCACGACCTGCCGCACATGCAGGTGTATGGCACGAAGGGGATATTGGGCGTTCCCGATCCGAATTATTTCCGCGGTCCCGTCAAGGTGCGGTCGAATGAGGAGGAGTCGGCCTGGCACGAGGTACCGATCCCTTACCGCCACACCGATGGTCCTGGCAACTTTCGTGGACTGGGTGTGGTCGAGATGGC
>DASQRT010000261.1:0-13099 GCA_035642795.1 Nitrospirales bacterium | reverse complement strand
GCCTCGGCGACGGACTCGGGCGGACCGATGAAGGTCAGGACCGAGCGATTGTGGTCGGCGTCGCTCTGGCGGTCCAGCACGACGACGCCAGGGACGGACTGAATGGCGTTGACCAGGGCTGCGATGGTCTCGGGCTTCCGGCCTTCGCTGAAGTTGGGGACGCACTCGACTAGACGGTCCATGATTGGTCCCACCCTAGCGAGTGCGTGGAAGCTCTGTCAAGATCGTTGTGTGGCTAGAGTTGACGGAAGAGGCCTCTCCGTGATAGCTTTTCCATTTCAACTGCGCTGATTTTTCAGGTTTTTGCCGGGCAGTGACGCCGGGAGAGAACCTTACAGAGAGGAGAGGAGTCGCGATGAAGCTCACGGGCGCCGAAATCTTTGTGGAGTGCCTCAAGCGCGAAGGGGTGAAGACCATCTTCGGCCTCCCGGGCGGCGTGGTGTTGAAGATCTTCGATGTCCTGCACCAGCAGAAGGACGTCGAGGTCATTCTGACCCGGCACGAAGCGGGCGCCGGCCACATGGCGGAGGGCTATGCGAAAGCCACGGGCAAGCCGGGCGTCGCCCTGGTCACCTCCGGGCCGGGCATGACCAACGTGGTCACCCCGCTGGTGGACGCCTACATGGACTCGGTTCCGATCGTCGTCTTCACCGGGCAGGTCCCGACCCATCTCATCGGCAACGACGCCTTCCAGGAGGCGGACAACGTCGGTATCAGTCGGCCGTGCACCAAGTACAACTTCCTGGTGAAGGACGTGAACGACCTTGGGCAGATCATTAAGGAAGCCTTTTACATTGCCATGACCGGCCGGCCGGGTCCCGTGCTCGTCGACATTCCCAAGGACGTCGCGATGAACAAGGGCGAGTTCCACTATCCGGACCGTGTGTCCATCCGGGGCTACAACCCGACCTACGAAGGGAACAAGTGGCAGATCAAGCAGGCCGTGGAGGCCATCCACAAGGCCAAGAAGCCGATCATCTACGTGGGCGGCGGCGCGATCTTCTCCAACGCGCACGAGGAGCTGATGGAGTTCGCCGAGTTGACCCAGATCCCGGTGGACATGACACTGATGGCTCTGGGCGCCTTCCCCGGCTCGCACTCGCTGTCGCTCGGCATGATGGGGATGCACGGCTCTTACGCCTCCAACATGGCGGTCCACTTTTCGGACCTCGTCATCGCGGTCGGGGCCCGATTCGACGACCGGGTCACCGGCAAGGTGTCGGAGTTCTGCCCGGAGGCCAAGGTCATCCACATCGACATCGACCCGACATCCATCCGCAAGAACGTCCATGTGGACATCCCGATCGTCGGCGACGTCAAGACCGTGCTCCGGGAGCTGAAGGCGATGCTCAAGGCGACGCCGAACGGCAATGCCGTCGAGCAGCGGAAGCCCTGGTGGAACCAGATCAACGAGTGGAAGGCCAAGCACCCGCTGGCATACGTGCAGCCGCCGGACGCGCTGATCAAGCCGCAGTACGTCATCGACCGGATCTATCAGCTCGCGAAGGACAAGGATCCGATCGTGTCGACCGACGTGGGCCAGCATCAGATGTGGGCAGCCCAGCACTTTGTCCTCAACAAGCCTCGCCGGTGGCTGACCTCCGGCGGGCTGGGCACGATGGGCTTCGGGATGCCGGCAGCGTTGGGGGCGCAGGCGGCCTTCCGCGACAAGCTGGTGCTCTGCATCGCGGGCGACGGCAGCTTCCAGATGAACATGCAAGAGATGGCCACGGCGGTTGTGAACAAGCTGCCGGTTAAGGTCTTCATCCTCAACAACCACTTCCACGGCATGGTGCGCCAGTGGCAAGACCTCTTCTACGAGGGCCGGTACGCGTCATCCTACCTTGACACGGTCCCCGATTTCGTGAAGCTGGCCGAGGCCTTCAACGCGGTCGGGCTCCGTGCGAAGAAGGTGGACGAGGTGGACAGCGTCATCAAGGAAGCACTCAAGGCCGACAAGCCGGTCATTGTGGACGTTGAGGTGGACCCGTACGAGAACTGCTACCCGATGATCCCTGCCGGCGGTTGCAACCACGAGATGATTCTCGAAGACCCGCCGGAGCTCAAGAAAGGCGAGAAGCCGACCTCCAAGGTGGCCGGAGAGGACAAGGACGGCGTCCTGACAGCGTAGCCGGGAAAGGGACGCGTCTCGGCGCGTCCGGGGCGTGCGGGTGCAATAGCCGCACCCTATAAAGGAGCAAGAGCGCAGGTGGAGCATATCATCTCAGTGCTGGTAGAGAACAAATTCGGGGTGTTGTCGCGCGTGGCCAATCTGTTCAGTGGCCGGGGATACAACATCGAGACCCTGTCCGTGGCGCCGACCCTGGACCCGAGCATGTCCATGATGACGATCGTCACGCGGGGGGACGACCGCATCATCGAGCAGATCGTCAAGCAGCTCAACAAAGTCATCGACGTCATCAAAGTGGTGGACCTGAACGAGAGCGAATTTGTCGAGCGGGAGACGGCGCTGATCAAGATCCACACGCGGCAGGAGGACCGGGCCGAAGCCTTGCGCATCGCTGATATCTTCCGGGGCAAGGTGGTGGACTCGACGCCGACCACCTACACGATCGAGGTCACCGGGGACGTCAGGAAGATTGAGGCGTGCATCAACTTGCTCCAGCCGCTGGGCCTCAAGGAGCTGGTCAGGACGGGCCGCGTCGCGATCGCGCGCGAACCGGTCCGCCAGGCCGTCGCGCAGCCCAAGCGCATCCTGAAGGAAGAAAAATAGGGAGTCATCATGTTGAAGATCTACTACGACAAAGACGCCGACTTGAAAGTGCTGAGGGGGAAGACCATTGCGATCATCGGGTTCGGCAGCCAGGGCCACGCACACGCGCTGAACCTGAAGGACAGCGGCATGGACGTGCTTGTCGGCCTCCGGGAGGGCGCGTCCTGGCAGAAGGCGGAGCGGGCCGGCCTCAAAGTCATGCCGGTGGCTGACGCCGTGAAGCGGGCTGATGTGGTGATGATCCTGGCGCCGGATGAAATGCAGGCTGGAATCTATCGCGCCGAGATCGGTCCGAACATGAAGAAGAATACCTATTTGGCCTTCGGGCATGGGTTCAACATCCATTTCGGCCAGATCGTCCCGCCACCTGCGATCAACGTGTTCATGATCGCCCCCAAGGGCCCCGGGCACCTCGTCCGCTCGGAGTTCACGAAAGGCAGCGGCGTGCCGTGCTTGCTGGCCATCCACCAGGACCCGTCCGGCGACACCAAGCAGATCGGACTGGCCTACGGCTCGGCGATCGGCGGTGGCCGAGCCGGCATCATCGAAACGACCTTCCGCGAGGAGACGGAGACCGATCTCTTCGGCGAGCAGGTGGTGCTGTGCGGCGGGCTGACAGCGCTCATCCAAGCGGGGTACGAGACGCTGGTGGAGGCAGGCTATTCGCCGGAGATGGCCTATTTCGAGTGTCTGCATGAGGTGAAGCTGATCGTGGACCTGATCTACCAGGGCGGCATCGCCAACATGCGCTATTCGATCAGCACCACGGCCAAGTACGGCGACGTAACCCGCGGGCCCCGCATCATCACCGATGAGACCAAGAAAGAAATGAAGCGCATCCTCGAGGAGATCCAGAGCGGGCGGTTCGCCAAGGAATGGATGCTCGAGTGCCAGGCCAATCGCCCCCAGTACAACGCCTTGCTCAAGCGCGGCGAGCAGCATCCGATCGAGGAGATTGGGGCCCGCTTGCGCGCCATGATGCCTTGGCTCAAGAAAGACCAATTGGTCGACAAGACCAAGAACTGATCTATGGCTGACCGGGCGCGGGGCTGGCCGATCGCCCGGGAAGGGCTGCCCTTCCTGGCCGCCGCGGCCGTTCCCGGAATCGCGACGTGGGCGTTGGGTTGGACGGTCGCCGGGTCGTTGTTCGGCGCCGTCGTTTTCTTCACGGGGTGGTTCTTCCGCAATCCGCCCCGCCGGGTGCCGGACGGGCCCAACCTGGTCGTGTCCCCGGGCGACGGCCGTGTGCTGGCGGTGGTGGAAGAGGAGGAGCCCCGCTACCTGAAGGGACGGGCGGTTCGGGTGAGCGTCTTTCTGAGCCCCGTGGACGTGCACATCAACCGCACGCCGTGCGCCGGGCTGGTGAAGGCCGTCGCGTACAGCCCCGGCAGGTTCTTGGTGGCGAGCCGGCCGGGCGCGACGCTGGCGAACGAGCAGGTGGCGGCGCTGTTCGAGACGGACGCCGGACATCGTGTGCTGTGCGTGCAGGTGGCCGGGTACGTGGCACGGCGTATCGTCTGCTGGCTCACTGAAGGCGAGCGGGTCGCGCGGGGCGAGCGGTACGGGCTGATCCGGTTCGGGTCGCGCATGGATCTCTACCTGCCGAAGGAGACGGAGATGCGGGTTAAGACCGGGGATAAGGTGACGGGGGGCGAATCCGTCATCGGAGTGTTGCCATGAGAATGAGAGCCTCATTGCGAGAGCGCCGGCGGCAGGTCATCTACGTCGTGCCGAATTTGCTCACGACGGGGAACCTTTTTTGCGGGCTCTACGCGATCATGGCGGTGTTCGGCGCCAACTACGTGAACGCGGCGATCGCCATCCTGGTGGCGCTGATCTTCGACATGCTGGATGGCCAGTCTGCCCGTTGGACCAAGACAACCAGCCAGTTCGGCATCGAGTACGATTCGCTGGCCGACTTGGTCTCCTTCGGCGTGGCGCCGGGGGTGTTGATCTACTCGTGGGCGCTGAGCGGGTACGGGGTCCTGGGACTCGCCGTCGTGTTTGCCTTCGTGGGCTGCGGCGCGCTCCGGCTGGCGCGGTACAACGTGCTGGCGGCCACGTCCGACAACCGCTATTTCATGGGTCTCCCGATCCCGGCGGCCGCTGGTGCGATGGCGTCGCTGATGCTGTTAGACCATCACATTCTCCGTCTGGGCCGCGAGGTGAAACCAGTGTTGATCCTGGTCGTGTCGTTCGTCCTGGCCTTCTTGATGGTCAGCACGATCAGGTACACGAAGTTCAAAGGCATGAAGCTCCGGGCCGGGGAAGGCTTCATGTATCTGGTCTGGGGCGTGCTGGGGATCATGCTGATTGCGGCGGCACCTCAGATCGCGTTGTTCGTGTTGTTTGCCGCCTACGTCTTGTCGGGCGTGGTGATGCTTGCGGTCAACCTGGCGCGCCGGACGGCCCGTCGTAACCTGGAACCGGAACGGCTGCCCAGTGAGCTGAAGGAATGAGATGAGTCGTCTGATCCGCATCTTCGATACGACGCTCCGGGACGGTGAGCAGTCCCCCGGCGCGGCCATGAACCCGGACGAGAAGCTGATGGTGGCCAAGCAACTGGCCCGGCTCGGCGTGGACATCATCGAGGCCGGCTTTGCGTACAGCTCGCCGGGCGACTTCGAGGCCGTGCGGCGCATCGCGCAGGAAGTGGAGGGCCCGACGATCTGCAGCCTGGCCCGCGCGCGCCCGGAGGACATCGATCGCGCCTGGGAAGCCTTGAAGGGCGCGCCCAAGGTCCGCATCCACACGTTCATCTCGACGTCGGACATCCATCTCAAGCACCAGTTCCGCCTCACGCGGGAAGAAGCCTTGAAGCGCGCGGTGGAGATGGTGACGCGCGCCCGCGGCTACGTCGAGGACGTCGAGTTCTCACCCATGGACGCGACGCGCTCGGACGTCAAGTACCTCTACGAGGTGCTGGAGGCCGTGATCGCGGCGGGGGCGACGACTGTCAACATTCCCGACACCGTGGGCTACGCCACGCCAGGGGAGTTCGGGCGGCTCATCCGGGGCATCCGCGAGAACGTCCCCAACATCAAGCAGGCCGTGATCTCCGTGCACTGTCACAATGACCTTGGCATGGCCGTGGCCAATTCGTTGGCTGCCATCGTCGAGGGCGCCGGGCAGGTCGAGTGCACCATCAACGGGATCGGCGAGCGGGCGGGCAACGCCTCGATGGAGGAGATCGTGATGGGGCTCCGCACCCGCAAGGACTTCTACGGGGCGGACACCAAGATCGTCACGGAGGAGATTATCAAGACCAGCCGGCTCGTGAGCAAAATCACCGGCATGGTCGTCCAGCCCAACAAGGCGATCGTCGGGGCCAACGCCTTCGCCCACGCGTCCGGCATACACCAGGACGGTCTGCTCAAGGAGAAGACGACCTACGAGATCATGCGGCCCGAGTCGGTCGGGCTCGGTAAGAGCACGCTGGTCATGGGCAAGCTCTCCGGCCGTCACGCCTTCCGTCAGCGGCTGGAGGAGCTCGGCTTCAAGCCGACCGAGGAAGAGCTTAACCGGGCGTTCGAGCGGTTCAAGCGGCTGGCCGACCAGAAGAAGGAAATATACGAGGAGGACCTGGAGGCCATTATCAGCGAAGAGCTCCAGACGATCCCGGAGACCTACCGGCTGAAGTCGCTCTACGTCGAGAGCGGGACCGACAAGACGCCGACGGCGCGGATCGAACTGGAGATCGACGGGCAGGTCGTGCAGCAGACCGGCACCGGTGACGGCCCCGTGGACGCCGCCTACCGCACCATTGCAGCCATGACGAAGACCAAGAGCACGCTGGTCACGTACGCCGTCAAGGCCATCACGGGCGGGACGGACGCGCAGGGCGAGGTGATGGTGAGGGTCGAGGAAGGGCCGAAGACGGTGACGGGACATGGCGCCGATACGGATATCATCGTCGCATCCGCCAAGGCCTACCTGAACGCGCTCAACAAATTAGTGTATTGGAAGTCCCGCAAGGACGACGCCCCAAAGATCCACTACATCTGATCCCTGCGCTCATTTAAACAGCTTCGTGAATCCGCCGAGCAGTCCCTCTTTCTGAGTGATCAGCTCCAGCTCGCCCGCGTCAAGCCAGACGCCCTGGCAGTTCATGCAACGGTCGATCTTCACCCCCTTGTAATCGAGCTCCGCGAGTTGGTGCCCGCATTTGGGGCAATGCATGTAGTGGAGCTCTTTGAGTTTCTTCTTCTCCTCTTCTGCCATCTTGGCCTGGCGAGCTTCGGCTTCCTTCTTCATCCGCTCGACTGCCTGCCTGGCAAAGTACTCTTCTTCTTTCTCGCTGGGCTTCTGCAACGAACCCATAGGATCTCCTTTCTAGTCGGTGCCGTGTTTCGATCGGCGTGAACGGATCGCCAGATAGATCGACCGACCGGCCTGCACGGCGATGTAGACGAACAGCCCGATGAAGAAGACATTCCAGCCCATCGCCTGCCACCGTTCGGGGGAAGGGTTGTGCAGCACCAAGCCGAGGGCGATGTGGCCGCCGAGCCCGAAACTCAGGGCGAAGATGATCCATTCCCGTGTCAGCATTGTCTTCCGCGCCTGGTTCATGGCCCCACCCCTTATCAAGAATTCTTCCGCCCAGTCAAGGACAGCTTCGGGAGATTTGCAGCGACTAAAGAGGAAAGATTTGCCTCTATAGAGACATAAACTACCCACATCCAGGCGTTCGCCGTTTTCGTAAAGAATAAGATATCAAGGGGTTCCGCTTCGGTTGTGACCCAAAAAGGCCTGGCATCCGGTTTGCCTCTGTTCCTTGTTAAAGAAGTGATTGGCCAAAGCCAGTCAGAAAGGGGGATGCCATGCGATGCGTACGGTGTCGCGGGTTGATGGTTCAGGACCTCTTCTTCGATATGCTGGATGACAGCGGGCATCTCAGCTTCGTCGGTTGGCGATGCGTCTGCTGCGGTAACGTCCTGGATCCGTTGATCCTGAAGAACAGGCGCGGACGGCGTTCACCGCTCGTCTACCTTTCCTAAAGAGCACCTCTCTTTTTTCTGCGACATTTTATAGACTTTCGGCGGCATCCATGCTGCTTTGCCTCGTCGTGTGCCCTCGGTCTGCCTGGCTTGCGGAACAGGCTCACGAAGGTTGACAATATAAGCAACGTTTCCCGATGAAAGGAACGCCGACGTACATCCTGAACAAGTGCGGGTTGGCAGGGTTGGTGCTGGCTCTTGTGCTCTTTGGCGTGCCTTCGTCGAGCCCGGCGTGGATCTTCGGCGATGTGGTGACGATTGAGCAGTTGAGCTTCCATCCTGATTCGATCAAAGTCCCAGGCGATGGCTTCGCCGTCCTGGTGGTGCAGAACAGGGAAGATGGCCCGATTCTGCACGAAGTCATTTCCCAAAGCCTCTTTGAATCGGGAACCCTCATTCAGGTCATGGGAAGCGGGAAAGTCGAATACAGCGGGAAGCGCGTATCCCGGATCCTGCTCTATCCCGGCGAGGAAGTGGTGATTTGGTTCTACGCGGAGAAGGGGCGGTCCTACTCGTTCCAGTGCAATCTCAACGGCCACTCCATGCAGGGGGTGGTGAAGACCAACTGATGGAAATCATCTCGCAGTTGGGGTAGGATGATGCCGCTAGTGGAAACTGGGAGCGAGCCACGGAAAGTGGAGACGAACTATCAGGACCGGTCCGGTGCGCCGCCCGAGGGCGAGCGCTGCGACATCTGCGGCTTCCCTATGCTGGACGTGCATTGCAAGCTGATCTGCCGCAACTGCGGGTTCATGCGCGATTGTTCCGATCCCTGAACGGGGAGGGGGAGATGGCTAAGGAGACCAAGGAGCCTAAGCCGGACGAATCCAAGAAGAAGAAAAAAGAACTCGACATCGTCCCTCATCCGTCGGAGATGGAAGACATCTCCGGCGAGATGGAAGACCTCTTTGAGGAAGAGATCGTCAAGCACAAGCACGGGCACGCCGAGCCTGAAGGCGATTAGCGTCCCTTCCCATGCTCAAGGAGATGATCGAGGAGGTCGCGAAGGCCAACGAGGGCTTCTATGAAGCCTTCGAGAGCCTCGACATCAAGAAGATGGATGAGGTGTGGGCCAAGGAAGATTACGTGACCTGCATCCATCCCGGCTGGAACCTGCGATCCGGCTGGCCGGCCGTCCGCGACAGCTGGGTCATGATCTTCAACAATACTTTCTCGATGCAGTTCCGCCTCACCGACATCATGATCCAGGTGGCGGGTGACGTGGCCTGGGTGCTCTGCATGGAGAACATCACCAGCAGCACGGACGGCGAGGGGCAGGAGTCACGCGTGCTGGCCACCAACCTCTATGAGCGGCAGCAGGGAAGGTGGCTCATGAATCACCACCACGGCTCCCCTGTGATGTAAATTCTTAGTGCACTCTCAGCGCTTCCCGCAGTTCTTTGACGATATCGAGCGCTTCACGGGCATCCTTCTCGGTAGGTAGGCTTTTTTCCTGGCCGGTGGGCACGGCATCGGGGTAGGTAAGCGGGATCAGATACTTGTCGAGAGCATAGCACCGGTCCTCGAAACGCGACAGGTCCTGGTCGGCCTCCGTGCAGAGCGCCAGCAGTTCGGCGAGGTGGCGGACCATCGGGATCGGCCGGTGGCGCTCGGCGAGGAAGGCCTTCAAGGACTTGGCCGCGGCCTGTTGGGCGTGCAGGCAGACTTGGTTCCAGAGTCCCAAGCCCTGCGCAGCCTCGGCCATGGCCAGATCCTCCTCCGCGAAGGCGGCCCACCTAGTGGCGGCGCTCATACGCCACGGCTCCCTTATAGATGATCTCGTCCAACACGAAAACCCGACGCTCGCCGATCAGGTTCTCCATCTCCTCGGGGGTATAGACCAGCACGTCCAGCCCGACTTTGGGCCGAACCAATCGCAGCACCTCTTCGATCCGCTCCATCAGAGGCTTATCGGTCCGCTTGATCACGACGAGGTCGAGGTCGCTCCATTCGTGGAGCTCGCCCTGCGCGGCCGAGCCGAAGAGGATCAGCTTCTCAGGCGTATACTCTCGGACCAGGATGTTCATGATCCGCGCTAGTTCTTCCTCGAGGCGCAGGCCTCGTTGTTCGACGGCAGGGTCCATCTCACCCGCCCACCCCAGGCGCGCCAAGGCGCGCCCCTTCCCGTTTGGGCGCACGCATCATGAGTTTTTCACGAATGGAAGAGAGTGAACGGTGGCGGGCTTGCGCTCGCCATTGATCTCGACGGTCAAGGCGGTGCCGGGCGGTGTGAAGTCGCGAAGCGGGAAGCCAAACGCGATGACCTTGCCGAGCGCCGGTGACCGGACCGCGCTCGAGACCCAACCCACTTCGCGATCTCCGCTGAAGAGTTTGGCGCTGGGCGGGGGAACCTGCGCATCCTCCAGGACGAGCCCTACCAGACGCCTTCGCACCGAGCCATACGTATCCATGCGGGCGACCACTTCCTGTCCCGGATAGCAGCCCTTGGTCAGACTGAAGGCCTTGCCTTCCAGGTTGGCTTCCGGCGGGACGATGTTTTCATTGAGGTCGGGGCCTGCCTTGGGAAGGCCCGCCTCAACGCGCAGGCTCTCCAAGGCATGGACGCCGAAGGGGCGCAAGCCCATCGCTTCGCCGGATTCCCACAGCCGCTCCCACGCTGCCTTCAGGCCGTCCGCGGGAATGAGAATCTCCACGTCGTACTCACCGGTCTCTTCGGTCCGGATGAGCATCCCGGCATGGCCGTCGATGTCCACCGAGACGAACGAGAGAGGCTTGAGGGAGAAAGGATCGGTCCCGAACGCCGCGCGGACGAGATCTTGCGCCTTGGGGCCGCTGACCAGGAGCAGGCCCCAGGTCTCGGCGCAGTTCTCCATCTTGGCCTTGGTGCCGAACAGCAGAAACTTGCGCAGCGCCGAGAAGGTGACGTCCCCGATCTCACCCACGTCCTCAAGCATCAGGGCCTCGCCGAGTTGATACACTCGGAAGTAGGTGACCATTTTCCCTTTGTGCGTGAGGAGGCTTGAGTACGTGCCCTGGCCCTGGGCCAGGGGCAGGATATCGTTGCTGATGACGCTCTGCAGCCACTTCACCCGATCCTCGCCGGTCACCCGGAGCTTCCCGCGCTGGGAGAGGTCCGTGACGCCGACCCCGCGGCGCACGGCCAGTTGCTCCGCGGCTGCGTCCCCGTAATGCGCGGGCACTTCCCAGCCGCCCTGGTCGATGAAGGACGCCCCTCGCTTCGCGTGCTCGTCGTAAAGGCGCGAGCGCTTCATGCAGAAATCACCCCTCGCGTGCCCACCACTTCCTGAACTAGTTGCAGGGTCCTTGACGAGAACTCGTTCCGGGACACGATCTTGGTGACCCCCAGTTGCTGGGCACGCTTCCAGTTGTCCACTTCTTCGTGGTTGGCGAAGGCTAGGACCGGAATGGACTTCGACCGGGCATCGCTCTTGAGGGCTTCAAGCGCCTTGAACGCGTCCAGCCCCTCGTCGTTGATGTTGAGGACCACCGCCGCCGGACGGAGCGCGCCGGCCTTGTCGGCCAACTCGCCGTGAGTCCGGGCTTTTTCGAGCGTATAGCCTTGGGGCCTCAGGGCGTCCCGAAGCTTGGTGTAGAAGAAGACGTCGTTCACGCCGACGAGGATGGTTTTGTTTTCCACGGCGCCACCCACTAGTTCATCATGGCCCGCAGCCGCGTGTACGCGCGCTGGGCCAGATCGTACTTGGGGTTGATCTTCAGCGCGCGCTGGTAGCACTCGAGCGCCTTGTCCCACTCCCGCTTCTTCTCGTAGACGCGCCCCAGATTCAGATGCGGGAAGGCCGGGCTCTCGTACCGCTTGGCGCGTGTCGCTTTCTCCAGCCATTCGATCGCGTCGTCGAGCTGGCCCTTCTCGATCAGGTAGGCCCCGATGTCGTTGTACGGATTGCCGAAGTCGGGGTCTACCGAAATAGCGCGGTGGCAGTCCTCGATCGCCTCGTCCAGCATCCCCATGAAACTGTGCGTCCATCCGCGGAACGTGTAGGCTTCGGCGGTCGGATACAGCTCGATGGATTCCGTGTAGAGCTTGACTGCCTCCTCGAACTCGCCCTTCATCTGGCGCTCGTAGGCCTTCTTGAAGAGGTCCCACGCGGCTTTCTGATCGTCTGCGGGTTCCAAGCCTCTATTCCTGCTTGAGCTTCTTCTTGACGAGCTCGGCCGCCCGCCTTCCGGAAAGCAGCATGGCGCCGAAGGCCGGACCCATCCGTGGAGAGCCGTCCACGGCGGACACCGAGAGACCAGCCAGGTAGCAGTTGGGATAGACTTCCCGGGTGTTCTCCACCACGAGCTCTTCCGAGCGCTCCACCCACATGGCCCCGTTGCCGGGCACTGCCTTGTACAGGCCGCGCTTGTTCAAGAGCGTCACCACCGCGGCATCATGGCCGGTGGCGTCCACCACAACCTTCGACTCCAGCGCGATCGGGTCCACGTGCACGGCGTCGTGCCCGGCGTACTCGACCGGCGACCAGTTCACGACAACGCCCTCTAGGATGTTCTCCCGGCGGAGGATCAGGTCGATGACCTTGGTGAGGTTGAGGACCCGGACGCCGGCGTCGTAGGCGGCGGCGACCAGCTTGGCGGTGGCATGCGGTGGGTCCACGATGAACATCCCCTCGTACTCCTTGACCCGTTTCGCGGGGATCTTCAGCTCGTCGAGAATCTTGTCGGCGGGGGCGCAGATCGTCGCCTTGTTCATAAGATACCCGCCTGACCAGAACCCTCCGCCGAGGTGCAACGCTTGCTCGATGAGCAACGTCTTGAAGCCGGCGGCGGCGAGGTCCCGCGCGCACAGGAGCCCGGACGGCCCCGCGCCAACGACGATGACATCGCTCTCGATGAGCCGGTCGAATTCCTGGAAATGCTCCCGGGCGATCTGCCGGGTGATGTCGCGCTCCCGCAAAGGAGCCGTCCATTTGTTCGCCATATTATCCTCTACTGGTAGATTTCCAGTCCCGCCTTCTTGAATTCTTCAGATTTCTCCTTCATGCCGACCTGAATAGCGGCCCGCTCATCCAGCGCCTTCTCCTCGGCGTACTTTCGGACGTCCTCGGTGATCTTCATCGAGCAGAAATGCGGGCCGCACATCGAGCAGAAGTGCGATGTCTTCGCCGCGTCCTGCGGGAGGGTCTCGTCATGAAACGACTTGGCCGTGTCGGGATCGAGCGAGAGGTTGAACTGGTCCTCCCAGCGAAACTCGAAGCGGGCCTTCGACAGCACGTTGTCCCGCGCCTGCGCGCCCGGATGCCCCTTGGCCAGGTCGGCCGCGTGTGCGGCGATCTTGTACGTGATGACGCCTGTCTTCACGTCTTCCTTGTCGGGCAGACCCAGATGCTCCTTGGGCGTGACGTAGCAGAGCATCGCGCAGCCGAAC
>DASQRT010000260.1:0-3397 GCA_035642795.1 Nitrospirales bacterium | reverse complement strand
CCACAGCCCGCGTCGGCTGCGGCGTCCGTTCAAAGCCAGATCGTCATGATGGCGCAGGGTGTGGAGAACCAGGCCGACGCCGGTCGCGTACATGGGATTGTCCACCTGCTCGCGAATGCCGCCCACTCCCCAGGGGTACCCTCGCCGCGCGGGAAGGTCCAGCACGCGCTCCGCAATGTCCGGCATTCCCTCCATCAACGACGTCCCGCCGGTGATCACCACCCCGCCCGCGACGATGCCCTCGTAGCCCGCCCGTTTGATCTCCCGTGCGACAAGATCGAAGACCTCCTCCGCGCGCGGCTCGATCACGTCCGCCAGCACCCGGCGCGAGAGCGAGCGCGACGGCCGCCCGCCCATGCTGGGCACGTCGATCATTTCATCGTCCTTCACGAGGGAGGCCATGGCGCACCCGAACTGGGTCTTGATCCGCTCGGCGTCGGGCATCGGCGTCTTGAGGCCGATGGCGATGTCGTTAGTGAAGTGCGTCCCGCCGACCGGAATGACAGCCGTGTGCATCACGCTGCCTTCAGCGAAGATCGCGAGGTCTGTGGTCCCGCCGCCCAAATCTACCATCGCTACCCCCAGCTCCCGCTCGTCGTCCGTGAGCACGGCTTCGCTGGAGGCAAGGGGCTGCAGGATGATGCCGATCACGTCGAGCTCCGCGCGCTCCACGCTCTTAACGAGGTTCTGGATCGCCGTCATAGCCCCCGTGATGATGTGCACGTTGACTTTCAGATGCGCGCCCGACATGCCCAGCGGGTCGCGGATCCCCTCCTGCTCGTCCAGGAGGAACCCGCGTGGCAGGACGTGCAGCACCCGATGGTCCGGGGAGATGATGGCGGCGGACCGCGCCGCCTTGACCGCGCGCGTGACGTCGCTGCGGATTACCTCCCCGCTCTTGACTGCCACCGCGGCCTCGGAGTTCAGTCCTTTGATATGGCTGCCGGCGACGCCGACATAGACCGAGTTGATCTGCGTCCCTGATTTCATCTCGGCTTCGTCCACGGCCCGGCGGATGGATTCGACGGTGCTCTCTATGTTGACGACCATGCCCTTGCGGAGTCCCCGGGATGGACTCGTTCCGACTCCAATGACATGAGCCTTACCGTCCTCGCGGGCTTCCGCCACAATCGCCCGCGTCTTGGTGGTACCAATGTCCAGGCCCACGATGATCTGGTCTTTCCGCGCCACGCCCCGCCTCACCTCCCTTCCCGCACGATGACCTTGTCCCGGAACCGGAGATCCACCTCCACCTTGCGCACCGACGCCGCCCGCTCCCGATCGCCCCAGCGATTGAGGACCCGATCCAACACCTGCCGATACCGGTCTACCTTGTCCCCGAACTGCCCGTCGCCGAACCGAAGGCGGAACCCTGCGTCATACGCCACGAAGTCTCCTGGCGTCCTGAGGTCCACCACGGGCGGCCGACCCACGGCCTGCCCAAGCAGGCCGGCTAGCGCAATTCCGGTCTGCACGCGTTCGGCCGTCCATGGCTCCCGGAAGACCGCCTCCACGTAATCCACACCTTTCAGCACTGGCAACGTTTCATCGTCCTGCTGCGGACGCCCCGTCAACAGGACTCCCTCGTAATCAACAAGGAAGTCCCGTTTGCCGGTCCGCAGGATGGCAACCGGCTCCCGTTCCTGAACGTCCACCGCCAGGGTATTGGGGAACACCCGTCGGACGGTCGCGCGCCTGATCCATGGATGCGTTTCCAAGGCCCGTTGCAGCGCCGCCGGATCGGTCCGGAGCAGCCCCCTCTCCGCCGGAAGATCGAGCAACGCCAGCACCTGGTCCCTGGAGACCCGCCGCGTCTCCGTGAGGTCCACGGTCCGAATCACGAAGAACCGGTCGGCCCAGACCAACAGTTCGGGTCCCACGCGCTGCCAGCCGTGCCAGACTACACCGGTGCCCGCCACGAACACCGTCAGCGCCACCAGCATCCTGGCGAGCGCGGTCTTCCACACGTACCGGGACCTTGCGTCGGGGTTGTGCCTCCGATTAGGACGGATCCGCTTGATCATGCCCGACCCCTGGAGGGCGCCCACTCGGCCTCCCGCTGAAGGGCCGACGTGAGGATCGCCTCCACCATGTCCTCGTACGACAGACGCGCGGCCTTTGCCGCCATCGGCAACAGGCTCGTTTCTGTCATCCCCGGCACCGTGTTCAGCTCCAGGATGAACGGCCGTCCTCTCTTGTCCAGCCGGAAGTCCACGCGGGTGGCGCCCCGGCACCCCAAGCGGCAATGCACGCTCAGGGCGAGAACCTGAAGTTGTTTGGTCAGCCGGCTCGAGAGCTTGGCGGGAACCTGGTAATGGCTGGCACCCGGGGTGTACTTGGATGCGAAATCGTAAAAGCCGCCCTTCGGAATGATCTCCACGATCGGCAACGGACGGTCGTTCAAGATCGCGACCGTGAGTTCCCGGCCGTCGATGTACTCCTCGATCAGCGCCGTCTGGCTGTAGGCAAACGCCGCGTCCAGTGCGGCCCGGAGGTCTCGCGTTTTACGGATGACGGTAATCCCCAACGTCGAGCCCTGGTTGACGGGCTTGATCACCAGGGGGAACTTGTAGCCGGGAGGCAGGGGTCTTCTCCTCTCGCGGAGTGTCCGCACGAACCCGCGCGGCACCGGCACCCCACCATGCTCCAGTAGGCACTTCGTCATCGCTTTGTCCATCGCCACGGCACAGGCCTGGACCCCCGACCCGGTATAGGGCACCCTCAGCACTTCGAGCATCCCCTGGATCGTGCCGTCCTCGCCTCCAGGTCCGTGCAGCGCGATGAACGCGACCTGCGCCCGGACTTCCCGAAGGCGCGCGACCACGGACGCGTCCACTTCCAGCGGGATGGCGTCGTATCCCTTCCGGATCAGCGACGCCCAGACCGCCCGGCCGCTGCGGAGCGAGATCTCCCGCTCGGCGGACAGCCCTCCCATCAGCACCGCGATGCGCTTGGCGGTCAGCAACTTCACGCCCGCCCCACAATCTTCACTTCAAGCTGCAGTGTCACGCCCGTCTTCTCTTCGACGGTCTGGCCGACCTTGCGGATCAGCGCCAGGACGTCACGCGCCGTGGCGCGGCCGCAGTTCACGATGAAGTTGGCATGTAGGGGGGAGACCTGTGCGTCCCCAACCTGGGCCCCCTTCAGACCAGCCGTTTCGATTAGCCACCCGGCCGGCTCTCCGCCAGGGTTCTTGAAGACGCAGCCGGCGTTCGGGAGCGCGAGCGGTTGCGTGGCCTTCCTCCGATGCAACGCTTCCTTCACCGTCGCTTCACTGCGGGAGGTGGGATCCCATCGGAGTCGGAGCCACGCGCCCACGATAATACCCTCGGGTAGACGGGTGCGACGGTACTCGAACCCCACCTCGTCGACAGACAGTTCGAGCATCTCGCCGAAC
>DASQRT010000259.1:0-6795 GCA_035642795.1 Nitrospirales bacterium | reverse complement strand
AGGCCCATGACACCGCGGTCGAGCGACGGGACGAGGGGGTGAATGCGATCTGGCCGGGCAATGGATTCCTGGTGTTCTACAGGAACGAGCTCACCAGATACCCGCCGTCGTTTTACGTGATGGATCGGCTGGGCCTGTCGCCCCCTGGCGGGGGCCTGCGGGTCGGGCCGGTGGACAGCGCGCCCATTCCGGCCGCCTCGTTCCGGATGCGCCCGGGTGCGCCCCTGGTGTCCGTGCCGGCCGCGGTGGTCCGGCTCAGGGTCAACTACAAGGACCCGATCACCTCGCCGGTCACGTACGCGCCCGAGGAGTACAACCTGACCGCTACGGTCAAGACTACCGTGCAGGCGCTGAAGGCGGTCACCGTCAAGTGGGTGGTGCTGTCGGGCCTGCGGAAGCTGGGGTTTCCCGGGGAGACGGCGGTGCTGAATCTGCCGATGGCCGGCCGCGCTGGCGACGCCGTTCCGTTCGTCACCGAGACCGGCGGCTACGTCTCCGGTTCCGGCGCGTGGTGGAAGCCGACCGACGTGCCCGAAGTGCTCAGCGCCGCGCTCCAGCGCATGGCGCAGTACGCCGAGCAACAGGATCGCGTCGCGCTGCTGAATCGGGTGTTGATCGTAGGCCCCGGCCACGTGGCCGCGCTGACGATGCTCACGGGCGAGCTCTACTACACTTTGGTGAACGCCGGCGCCGCCGTGCACCACGTGCCGATCGGCGATGCGGCGCTGGCCGCCCGCTTCAACGAGCTCTATTGGAACGCCTACGCCCAGACGTCCCGCATCGACATCTCCTACCCGAGGAACATGATCGGGAAGGACGGCATCGCCACGCCGACCCCGGCCGACTATCTGTACCGGATGCTCCCCGCTATGGAGCGACTCGCGCGCCTGCAGCCGGACGATCTGGAGAACCGGATTCGCCTGGGGAACGCCTATCGGTGGAACAACGATCCGCAGGCGGCCATCGCCACGCACGAGGCGGTGCTGAAGGACATCCCGCCGGAGCGCGCAGCGCTCAAGGCGCGCGTTCTGCTGGAGCTGGCCTGGTCCCGCATCGCCAAGGTCGCCTGGAATCGCACCTTCGATGCCCCGGACATCCAGCAGGCCTACAAGGAAGCGGAGGAGGCTTTCAAGCTGACGGATCGGCCGCTGGACAAGTTCACGGCTGACTACACGATGGCCTACAGCCAAGCCTACATGCCGAATCGCGACAATCACGCGATGCTGGAGAAGCTGACCGAGGCGCGCCGTTGGTATCTGCAACTTGCTGGCGCCTCCGTAGATTCGTGGCGCTACCTGCTCCTGAACGACACGCTCAAAGGCGTTGTCGAGGCCGACCCGTCCTTCAAACCCCTCCTCACTGCTTCGTAAGGGGACTGGCTACTTTTCGACTTCGAAAAGTTGCCTGTCCCCGTTTTCGTGCTCGGTGCGGTGTCGAGAACGGCAGAGGGGTGTTAGTGGTGCAGGTGCTTCAGGGTCGAGGCCATGAGCACGATGACGATTCCGAACCAGAAGGACGCGCGAAGAAACGGGACGCCTTCCGGATCCTTCTCTTCGTCGCCGGCCTTGCCTGTCTGTGCTTCGGGCTCGGGCGGAAAGATGACGTTGTAGAGGAACAGCGTCATGATGCACATGACGAAGAAGAGCTTGATGCCCAGCGCGATCAGGTACGGGTTGGTGAAGCCTTCCCCAGTGGTCGCCTTCATCAACCGGTTAACGTAGGCGATGTTGATCCCGCCGGTGACCAGGATGATCAGCATGAGGGCGCCGATGATCCGCTGGTACTTCTGGTAGATGGCGTTGGCGAGCGGCTTGACGAGCTCGCCCGGGACCGACTTCTTCAGGGACGGTACGACGGCCATCATCAGCAGGCCCAGCCCGCCGATCCAGAGGATGGCGGACATCAAGTGAAGCCAGTGGTTCACGATGGGGATCCACTGGTTGATGAATGCGTCGATGAACTTGTCCATCAGAACCTGAAGACCGGTTTCTCGTTGCCGAAGCGCGCCTTGCGGAGCTCTTCCATGAACCCGGGGGTGATCACCGACAGCCCGCGCTCGCGGGCCTTGGCCTCCACGCTCTTCTTGACCATCGCCTGCATGAAGTAGGGGATGCGCTTGAACCGGGCCGTGGCCTCGTCGGACCAGCGCACCTCGAACTTTTCGGGGGTGGTGTCCACGCCGATCTCATTCACCTTGACCTTGGGGCCGCCCTTCGGGGTGTAGAGGCACCACTCGTCCTCGTCCAGCCAGTCCCCGTGGTCGGCGTAGGGGCGCGCCCGACAGCCGCCGCAGATGTCGGAGTATTCGCAGTCGGCGCACTTGCCCTTGAGCTTCGGCTCGCGGAACGAGTCGAACACCTCAGACCGCTCCCACAGGTCCACGAAGCTGACCTCCCGCACGTTGCCCGCGCTCAACGGCATGTACGGGCACGGAGTCAGGTTCCCTTCCGGCGTTACGCGGGCGTAGTTCGTGCCGGCGAGGCAGCCGCCGCCCATGTAGCCGGTGGCCTTGGTGATCGGCGAGTTGGGGTCGCGCTCGTACGCGATGCGCTTGAAGTGCGGCGCGCACCGGGCGCGCACCAGCATGTCGGGATACTGCTTCTGCACGTCCACGAGGTACGTGAGCACCTCCTCGTACTGCTGAGGCGTGATGTCGGTCATCTCCTCGCCGCGGCCCGTGCAGACCAGAAAAAACAGGTTCAGCACGCGGGCGCCCAGCTTGTGTGTGAACGCGACCATCTCTGGCACTTCGCGGTAGTTCATCGGGGAGACGCTGAAGTGGATCTGGAACTGCAGCCCGTTGCGCTTGCAGGCTTCGATGCCGCCCATCGTGCGCGCCCACGCGCCGGGGAGCCCGCGGAACGCGTCGTGCTTGGCGGAGTCCACCGAGTCCACGCTGATACCCATGCCCATCACGCCGATCTCGACCAGCTTCCTGGCCAGTACGTCGTCGATCAGCATCCCGTTGGTGCCGAAGACGACCATGAAGCCGCACTTCACGGCGTAGTGGGCGATGTCGAGGATGTCCGGGCGGGTGAGCGGCTCCCCGCCAGTGATGACGACGATCGCATGCTTGTTCACGATCGCCATCTGGTCCAGCAGCGTGGACACCTCCTGCGTCGTCAGCTCATCGGTCGCGCCAGACGCCCGGGTCGTCGCGTCGAGGTAGCAGTGTCCGCAGCGGAGGTTGCACCGCTTGGTGAGGTTCAGCGCGATGAGATAGGGCTTCCAGTCGTTCTGCGGGGTGGGCTTGCGGCCCTGGGGCAGGAGGCCGGGTCGGTTGATGTACCGCAGCGGGATGGGATTGATGAGCTGGAGCGTGTCGTTCACGACTGCTGGTTGCCGATCAAGCTCTCAATGATGTCCTTGAGGTTGCCGGTCTTCATGGCCTCTTCCATGTAGCCCTTGGCCTGCTCGATCCCGGCTTCCGCGATCTCATAGGTGATGGTGGTTGCAGCGATCTTCTCGGCGTGCTTTTCGATCAAGGCCCGTGTGCAGTCGCGCATGTAGCCGGCCGGCGCCCGTTCGAGGCGGGCAACCGCGTCGGGGGTCCAGGTGAAACGGGAACCATGGGACGCGGCCCTCTGCGGCGCTTCCTTCTTCTCGGGCGGAGGGAACGAGCCGGTGCCCTTGTTGGCGAAGATTGGCGTGTACTCCTCGCTGGCTGCCTCGTCGATGTCAGGCTTGGCGAACTCCAGCGTGATGGTGGTCATGCCCATCTTGCGGGCGGTCTTCTCGATCTTGGCCTTGCACCGGCGGCGCTGGAAACCAGCCGGGACCGCGCGGATGGCCTCCTTGGCGTCCTTGGTCCAGGTCATCGGCACGCCGTCGTAGGCCAGCTCGGTCTCGAGCGCGCCCTCGGTCTTGGCGGCCGCCTCAAACATGCTCTTGTCGATCAGCTTAAATTTGTCGCCGGCGGCCTTGCAGATCGGGCACACGACCGGCTGGTCGCCCTTCGCCGTGTAGCCGCACCCGCTGCAGAGCCAGTAGTTCTGGCTCATGCGGTCGAGGTAGGCCTGCGTGCCCGGGCTGACCGTGGGTTTCTCTTCCACGATGCCGGCCATCATGCCAGAGAGCGTCGAGCCCATCATGTCGCTGGCCACGCCCTCGTCGGCCTTCATCGCGTTACGGTCGATGCCCTGTGCGTCGAGCGTAGCGCCGAGCTGCTTCATCGCCTCCATCGCGCCCTTGGGCAGGATGTGGCCGACGGCCGCGTCCACCACCGAGTTGCTGATGATCGTGTGGCCCTTCTCGATCGCGTACCGGTGGATGGCGGTCTTGGCCACGCCGCGGGCGAACACCGGGATCTTCTCCATGCGGCGGAGCGCCTCTTCGGTCCACGCGATGGTGTATTCGGCCTGCTGGTCGATCGGTGGGACGTACTTCTTGTTGGAAACCATCACGTGGCAGTCCACCATGCGCAACAGGTTCTCGGTGTTCGAGCCGATGTCCATGTCGTCGTCGCTGTGCACGCCGATCCGGCCCACGATCAGCATCCAGGGCTTCTCGCGGCGGACGTACTGGAGCACCTTCTCGAAGGCCTTGCCGTCGAGGAGCGTGGTCTTGATGTCCTGCCCCTCGGCCTGGGCGATCTCGCGGCCGATGTCGAGGTGGGCCTGATAGATCTTGGCCAGCCCGCTGTCGATGATCTCTTCGTGCAGTTTTTCCTGCTCCTTGAAGCGGAAGACCTTGCCGGCCTCCTCGTTGAGGACGCCGGAGATGCTGTGGAAGGCGGCGTAGTGGAAGTAGGGATCGAAGGCCGAAACCGCCTCCACCGGCTTGTTCAGGGCCTTGCCGAGGGCCAGCGCGGTCTTGAGGCCTCCGAACGAAAAGTGGCTGCCGTCCAGCGCGACCAGGATGGAGCCGCCGTTCATCGGCAGGGTGTTCTTGATGACGAAGATGTCCGACGCGCGCACGCGCCGGACGACCCGCTCGGTGACGCCGCCGAGGACGCTGTCCTTCACGGCGCCCACGCCCAGGGCGCCCATAATGACGAGGTCGTAGGCGTTGGTGTTGATGTCCTCGACGAGCACCTTGAAGTTCCGGCCTTCCAGGGACCGGCGTTCGACCGGGATGTTCGCTTCGGCTGCCTTCTTGTCTACGATATCCAGGTAGGAGTCGGTGATGATCTGTAGGCCGCGGGTGATC
Source organism: Nitrospirales bacterium (assembly GCA_035642795.1). Lineage (GTDB taxonomy): Bacteria > Nitrospirota > Nitrospiria > Nitrospirales > NS-4 > NS-12. The sequence goes on along the minus strand of DASQRT010000259.1, from coordinate 1,647 downwards.
AGCGAGTCATGGATCTGCCGCTGCCGTTCCAGCTCGTTCTCGTCGTGGTATTCCTCGGGGAGGCCCGCCTCCATCTGCTTGAAGCGCTTGTCGTGCATCTTGGCCGCGTACACATGGCTGCCGACGAGCTTGGCCCCGAACGTCTTCGCCAACAAGACTCCGACGTCCAATGCCATGTTCGAGTAGTCGGAGTTGTCAACGGGGACGTAAATCGTCTTGTACATACCGTCTCCTTACAGGGACAAAGAAGCTACTCCATCTGCGGTGGAAGGTGTTTGGTAGCCTGTGGGATCGTCCTTGTTCGAAGCCCCTTTTCATGCGCTAAGGGGGCAAAAAACGACGTATCCTAGCACCAGATTTTGAGGTAATGCAACAGTTTTCTAGGCTGAAAACGGGCCCCATGCGGGTCACTCAAGAGGGTGTGGAAGATCCGGTTTTCACCGGAGATTTACGTGAGTTGAGAATCTCGTCCAGGGTTAGCAACACGTCACGCCCGGAGTTCAATTCCACCCCTCGGAGGAGGGCCGAGTCGGCATACCGACTGCCCCGTACGTCCAAGGCTGGAGAGGAGCCGGCCAGGGCGCCGGACCAGGGCCGGGGATCGCGGCTGCCGGTGCGGGGCCCCTTCTTGCGGCTCCAGGCGGCCAGACAGGCCTTGCCGATCAGCTTGTTGAGCGGTGCCGGGTTGTACAGCAGCTTGTGGATGCTAGACGGGCTCAGCATCAGCGGGTTGTACCCTGCCGAGAGATACCCTTCCTCCAGCAGCCTGGCCTCTAGATCCGTGTTGGGCTGGATGCCCAGGAAGAACATCATCGGAAAGACTCGGTCCTCGCCGAGGATGGCCGCGACCTGCTTGTACGACTCAATGGAGTCGCGCAGCGTCGCCTCCGTCTCATCGGGGGCGTTGAGCGAGTAGTTCAGGATCACCTTCCCCTTGAACCTTGCCTCGGCCAGGTAGCGGCAGCCGTCGTACAGGCGGTCCAGCGTGAAGCCCATGTGCAGGCCGTTCAGGACCTCCTGCGAGCCGGAGGTAATGGCCACCTCCAGGTCGCCGACGCCCGAGCGGACCATGAGCTTGGCGAACTCGCTGGTGATGAGCGACGTGCGGATGTAGCCGGACCACTCGATCTCCAGTCGCTCGGCGATGATCCGCTCCATGATCTCGGCGCACTGGGGGTAGGCAGCTTTGCCGGTGATGAACTGGGCGTCGGTGAACCAGAACCGGCGTGTGCCCCACTGGTGGTAGTGCTGCCCGATGTCGTTCACGACCAGCGCGGCCGGGCGATACCGGACGGATTTGCCTTCCAGGTAGGGGTAGAGACAGAAGGCGCAGTCGTACGGGCACCCGCGCTTGCTCTGCACGCCGATGCAATCATCCGTGTAGGCGGTGTACTGCGGGAAGATCTCCGCGATGTAGGGGAGGTCCACGGACAGGTCGTCGAGACTGGTGTAGCTCTGTCCGGTGCCGGTGATGGTCTTGCCGTTCTGTCTGGCGATGAACCGTTCGTCGTTGAGTGGTTTGCCTTCGACCATTTTCAGCACAGCTTCTTCGCCCTCGCCCAGGATGCCGATGGTGCCCTCCGGCAGCTTCTCGATGAGTTGCTCGGCGAACGCGCCGAAGGCCCCGCCGCCCATCATGATCTGCGC
>DASQRT010000258.1:0-5212 GCA_035642795.1 Nitrospirales bacterium | reverse complement strand
CAAGCGAAGATACGCGCAATGGGCCATCGTCCGATCGAGTGTTACCCCGGCGCGGCACAAGACGTGTGGGGGATTCCCCGTCAGCATAAGGACCGGAAGGAGCTGTTGGCCGGACTAAAGGGACTGGGCATGAGAGGATTGGCAGAGACGGCCACGAGTGATGAGCTGGACGCCGCGACGGCGGCTCTGGTCGGTCGGTGGGCTCTGCTGGGCCGAGGGGAAATGCTCGGCGGCGCGGATGGGATCGTTATCCCGCGCTTTGATTGCGGCTGAATTGGGGTGACTGCTGAGAGGACGCGATGCCTGAGCCGAAAGGAATCGCAAAGCTGGTCGGAGAAGTGGTGCTGGGCGTCTATCGTTTTACCATGCACGACGACCGGATCGATTCTGAGAGCGACGGCTATGTGGTGGTGGAGAAGGATCGGTTGATCCTGATCGATCCGCTGCCGATGAACCTACGAGACCTGAAGAAGCTGGGCACGGTGGGAGCGATTTGTCTGACCGCCTCGTGTCATGAGCGTGCCGCCTGGCGGTACCAGCGCAGCTTCAAGGTCCCGGTCTATGCCCCTCGGCGCGCCGTCGATTTCGAAGGGACGAAGCCGGACCGCTGGTATGGCCCCGGCGCTCGCCTGCCAGGCGGCTTGAAGGCCGTGCACTCACCAGGTCCGACCGATGCGCACTACTCCTTTTATCTACGAAAAGGCGGAGGCGTGGTATTCTGCGCAGATCTCCTCACGAATGACGAAGGCGAGGGCTTGGCCTTCGTGCCCGACGAATATCAAGATGATCCGAATGGTACACGCGTCAGCGTGAAGCGTCTCTTGGACCTGCCGTTCAGAGTGCTGTGCCCCAACCACGGGGATCCGGTCAAGACCGGCGCGAAAAAGGCGATCCGTCGAGCGCTGGCGCAAGACGCGGCTGAGCACGACTGAAGGCAGCACTAGGAGTGTGTGGAGGTGGGAAATGCTCCGCGGCTTCGAATTCTCGGACTCGGCATCGCCGCTCTTGCTTCGGTGTTTCCTCCAGCAGGGGCGGATGCGCACCATGAGGCGATATTCGGCCCGCAATCGTCGCTGCTGTACAGCCTCGACAGGTTTGTCAGCGCGCAGGTGTTCTCAAGACAGACCGGCACATCGGGACAAAAGACGCAAGAAACCACCGGGGTGCTCAGCGGAGGCGTGAATCCCGTCACAGGTCTGCCCGTCACGGTCACCGCGATTGTTCCCTACTCGATCATCAACCAGCTCGATGCCGGCTCCAGCAGATCAGGATTCGAAGACATTATCCTTGGCGCGCGATATCGCTACGATCTCTCGACCCTGATTGAGAAATGGAATCGCGAGGGGAATTTTCTCCTGGGGGTGGCCGGCGTCGAAATTCCAAGCGGCGTGATCGATCACAAGGCATGGGACGGCCCGCTGGATTACCTCGGCGGCGCGCTGGGCAGCTTGGAAAAAGGCGTGTGGTCGGGAATCGCATACACATACTACCGGCACAACAGTCCCGACAAAACAGGCAGTAGAAAGGGAGACAATATTTTTGTCGGCGGCGGTCTCGCGTTCACGCCGGGGGAAGACTTGACCACCGGGAAGTTGATCAGCTATCAACTCGGGTGGTCCTATGAAACCTATCTCAGGGACCGGGTTGCGGGAACCGACGACCCGAACACCGGCGGCAGAGAACTGCTTGTACACCCCACCCTCGTCTACTCGCCAGGGAACGGCCTGATGTTTTTCGGATTGGTCTCTCTGCCGGTGTGGCGGGACTTTAGGGATCCGGTTGCGCAAGACAGGTTCCGAGTCGGCACCGGGGTGATCTATGCGTGGTGAAAAGCAACACGAGCTTCGCCAAGCGGCTACCCTCGCCGGGCTCCACTACGTCACGGATGGCTTGGCTGGCATCCGTCGGCGCCGTTCCGGGACGGGTTGGACCTACTACGCCCCGAACGGTTCGCGCATCCGGGACCCGGACACCCGGAAACGGCTCAACGCGCTGGCGATCCCGCCGGCCTGGACCGACGTTTGGATTTGCCCGGATCCCAACGGCCACATCCAGGCGACGGCGCGCGACGCCCGCGGCCGGAAGCAGTATCGCTACCATCCCTCGTACCGCGAAACGCGTGACAGGTCGAAGTTTCGCCGCATGCTCGAGTTCAGCGAGGTCCTCCCGATCCTCCGGGAACGCGTGGAGCGCGATCTTCGCGCCGGCGACCTGACCCGTCGCCAGATCCTCGCCACTGTGGTGCGGCTGTTGGACAGGACGCTCATTCGTGTGGGTAAGGACGAATACGCCCGCGAAAATCGCTCCTTTGGGTTGACGACCATGCGCAGGAGGCATGTGCGGGTCGAAGGGGCCTTGTTACGATTCAGCTTCCGGGGCAAGAGCGGGGTCGACCACTCCGTGTCCATCACCGAACCCCGGCTCGCTCGCATCATCCAGCGGTGCCAGGATCTGCCGGGGCAGGAATTGTTCCAGTACCTTGATGCATCCGGGAAGCGTCAAACCGTTTCGTCGGACGACGTGAACGCCTATCTTCGGGAAATCACCGGGCGCGACGTCACGGCCAAGGATTTCCGCACCTGGGGAGGCACGATGGTGGCCGCCGTTGAGCTGCGAGCCATGGGGCCTGCGGCGAGCCGTCGTGAAGCGGACCGGAACATCGTCCGGGCGATCGACGCGGTGGCAGAGCGGCTCGGCAACACGCGCGCCGTGTGTCGGAAGTACTACGTTCATCCCGCGCTGGTGCATGCCTATCTTCTGGGCCATACCGCCCCGCTGTCCCCTACTCCGCCGTCACGCCGCGCCCGCCGCGAGCAGCCGACCGCCGCGCTGCGGCGCGACGAGGTCGTGGTCCTGCAATTCCTCCAGGAGAAAGTGTCGGGCGCTCGTTAGGCCCCCGGCCGACACCCGGAGTTTTCGCGTCTATTCCTTTCAGTTTCCATAACTTAGAGGTGGCAAGTAACCTTGGGGCAGTCGGAGGTGTCACAGTAGATGAAAAGTAGGTGAATGGTATACTAGGAAAGGAGGCTTGCTTATGATTCGCCTCGGTGCCGTTACCACCATCCTAGTCCTAGCGCTGCTCCTGTCGCCGCTTCCGGCCCACGCGCTTTCAACGTCGCTGAGTTTCGGTATCGGGATCGCTCCACCGCCGATTGTCGTTGCGCCGCCGCCACTGTATGCAGTGCCGTACCCGTACCCCTATTACCCTTACTATTACCCCTATGCTTATGGACCAGGGGTGTATGTCGCCCCACCGGCGTTCGTGTTCCGGTTCGGCTTCGGTCCGCGGATAGTGCCCGGTCCGCGCTTCAGACATCACTGGCGCTGACAGAGGAATGCTCATGAAAGCACGTGCCCAATATGTGTTGACTCAGGTGCTCGTGCTGCTGCTTTCCGTGTCTGTTGCGTTCCCGCAGCAAATTATGCCGACGTCGGAGCAAGATGCGCCGGCACAAAGCAGGCCTACCTTTACGCAGCAGGAACTTGATCAGATGCTGGCGCCGATCGCGCTGTACCCCGACTCGCTCCTGACGCAGATTTTAATGGCCTCGACCTATCCGCTCGAGATCGTCGAGGCCACGCGTTGGTCCAGGGTCAATCCCAACCTCAAAGGCGACCAGGCTGTGCAGGCGGTCGCACAGAATAGTTGGGATCCCAGCGTAAAATCGCTCGTCGCCTTTCCCCAGATCCTCCAGATGATGGACGAGAAGCTGGACTGGACGGAACGGCTCGGCGATGCGTTTCTCGCCCAGCAGGCGCAGGTGATGGACACAGTCCAGAATCTGCGTCAGAAAGCGTATGCCGCCGGCAATCTCCAGTCGACCGACCAGGCCCGTGTGACCCAGCAGGGGCAGACCATCGTGGTTGAGCCGACAAACCCGCAGGTCGTCTACGTGCCCTACTACGATCCGCTGGTGGTCTACGGGCCGTGGTGGTGGCCGGCGTACCCGCCGGTCTATTGGGCGCCGTGGCCCGGCTATTTCGTGGGCCCCGGATTCGGAGTAGGTTTCGTCTGGGGCGTCGGGATTACGGTGGGCGCAGGATTCTTCTTCGGCGCCTTCGACTGGCCGCATCGTCACGTCAACGTGATCACCGTAAACAACTTCTTCATTAGGAACAACGTGGTGAGGACTTGGGGACACGATCCGATCCATCGCCGGGGTGTTCTCTATAGGGATGCGTCATTGCGTCAACAATTTCGCCGCACGAGCGCGTCGCCCGAGGTACGTCGCGATTTCCGCGGACACGAGCCATCTTCGTTTGAGGGTCGTCGCGAATTTGGCAATCGCCCGGAGGCGCGCGGTGGCCCCGGCAGTCGACCGGAAGAACGTGTCAGCCCCGGTGGTGCTGGCGCCCGTCCGAATATGGGCAGCCCGCCCAGTCGCTTGAACAGGCCCGATGTCAGCCGTTCCGACACGCGTAGCGCGCCAAGCCGCCCGAGTGTGCCAAGCGGAGTCAGTCGCCCGCACGTTGAACCGCAGCCTCATGCCTTCGAGGGCGTAGGCCATGGAGCGGACGTGCGCACCTTCAGCGCGCGCGGGCACGCGAGCTTCCAAGGATCCGCGCCGCGGGCCTCTGGCGGCTTTCACGGCGGTGGCGGAAGTTCGCGCCACTAGTAGCAGCGAAGTGATCTCCTAACCTAGAAAGCCTTTGTTTGCGTCGAGGGGAATATGATGTACAGGACAATCTGCGCATTGGCGCTCATTGTGATGGCGCCCATGGCCCTGGCTGCGACTGCGGGGCCCAAAAGCTTTGCGTCGCCCGAGGCAGCGATCACCGCACTGGTTGAAGCTGTCAAGTCGAACGATCAACCGATGTTGCATGGGATTCTAGGCTCTCACGGCAGCAAGCTGACCAGTTCGGGTGACGAGGTAGCCGATAGGCAACACCGCGAGGCGTTTCTCAAGGCCTATGACGAAGCCCACAAGCTCGTGCACGAGGGCGACGCGCACGCAACGCTCGTGATCGGCAAGGACGAGTGGCCGATGCCGATTCCTCTCGTGAAATCGGATGGTGGTTGGCGTTTCGACACTCAGCAGGGCGAAAACGAGATACTCGCCCGCCGCATCGGCCGCAACGAACTGGCGGCGACCCAGGTTTGCCTCGCGATCGTCGACGCCGAGCGCGAGTACGCGGCGCTCGATATGGATGGCGATGGCATTCCGGAATATGCACCCAAACTCGTGAGCGCGACGGGCAAGCGCGATGGTCT
>DASQRT010000257.1:0-6504 GCA_035642795.1 Nitrospirales bacterium | reverse complement strand
TGTCATTCTGAGCAGCGCGAAGAATCTCATCCGAGATCCTTCACTGCGTTCAGGATGACAGCGTGCAAACGTTACACGTCCAGTTCCGTCAGGATCGCCTGCCGGATCGCGTCGGCCTTGGCCCTCGCCAGTTCGTCCATCTTCGGCTGAAACGACTCGGCGGGGATCATCTGGTTCTCCTGGGTGATCCCGGCTCGGATGGCCAGGTCCAATTTGGCCCAGCAGACCTGCTGCGTGAACAGGTCGCTGGCCCGCAGCTCATACTCGGCGAACGCATCTGGCTCCACCTTCGCGCGGATCATCTCGATGAGCTCACCCAACTGCCCGCGGTCCCGAATTCGTTCGAGCTGGGTCACTGCGAGCTCGACCGTCACCTGGACGCCCCCTTTCCAGCTTCGTTTTTTGACGTTGAACACGCACCGCACGACGCCGGGGCGGTCCGGCGCTTCTTCAGGCCCGAAGAAGAACGTGATGCGAAACTCGTCGGACATTGGGGCGCAGAGTACTGAGAAACCGGCACAGAGTCAATTCGTGTATACTCACCATCCATGAAAAACGCCGAGCACATCACCGCCATCCAGCAGGCCCTCCGGGAAGCCGGCCTTGACGGCTGGCTGTTCTACGACTTTCGCGGCAGCGACCCCCTTGCCGCCCGCATCCTCAAACTCGATCCCGCCCGCCACATGACCCGGCGCTGGTACTACCTGATTCCCGCGCAGGGATCCCCGAAGAAACTCCTGCACCGGATCGAGCCGCATTCTCTCGACGACGTACCGGGTGAAGCGCGTCTCTATCTCTCCTGGCAGGAACAACAGGAGCATCTCAAGCACGTGCTCGCTTCCCTGGGGCGATCGCCCAAGATCGCCATGCAGTACTCTCCGCTGAACGCCATCCCCTACATCTCGCGCGTAGACGCCGGCACCATCGAGCTTGTCCGGTCTCTCGACATAGAGGTCGTGACCTCGGCCGATCTCGTGCAGCGCTTCGAAGCGGTCTGGACGAAGGACCAGTACGCGTCGCACTGCGAGGCGGCCGCCAAGCTGCGGCAGATCGTGGACAAAGCCTTCGCGCGCGTCCGCGAGGAGATCGTCCGCGGCGCGACCTTCACCGAGCGCGACCTGCAGCAGGACATACTGGCCCGCATCACCGCGCGCGGCATGCACACCTACGCGCCGCCCATCGCCGCCATCAACGCCCACGCCGCCGACCCGCACTATTCGCCTTCGGAGCGCAGCTCGTCGCCGATCCGGCGCGGCGACCTAGTCCTGGTTGATCTGTGGGCGAAGAACACGGCGCCGGGCAGCATGTACGGGGACATCACCTGGACCGGTCATGTGGGCGAGACCGTGCCAGCCCGCCACGCCGAGATCTTCGCGATCGTCGCGAGCGCTCGCGACGTCGCCATCGCATTCGTCCAGCAGGAAGTGCGCGCGGGGCGCTTCCCGCGAGGCGGGGACGTGGACGACGTGTGCCGCCGCGTGATCCGGCAGGCGGGGTACGGAGACCGATTCATCCACCGCACCGGGCACTCGATCGGCGAAGAAGTCCATGGCAACGGCGCCAACATCGACAATCTCGAGACCCAGGACGGACGCCGGTTGCTGCCGCACACGTGCTTTTCGATCGAGCCCGGCATCTATCTCCCTGGCGAATTCGGCATCCGGAGCGAGGTGGACGTCTATCTCACCGAGACTGATGCACTCGTCACCGGCGTCCCCATCCAAACCGCCATCGTGCCCATCCTCGGCTCGTAAGTAGTTCCACTTTCAGGCTTGCCGCCAGGGCCTACGTCGCGAATGGCGGAGTCTCGGGTCACCGTACTTGCCGAACAGCTGCAGTCCGCATCGGGCGGACGCCGAGGACTGTCTGAGCCCCATCTTGGGGAACCCTTTGATGGGGCGAGTTCCGCAGGCGAGCAGATGGGAGGCTTAGTACGGTCGAGACGCAGCCTCTGAGCAGAGTGGGCCTTGGCGGCAGGCCCCTATCCTTTCCTTGACACCGCTTGGAGCCTGCGTGTTAGAGTACTCGTATGTTTGGCACGATGGGCGTGACAGAGCTGATCCTGATCCTCGTGATCGTCCTGATCGTCTTCGGGGCGGGCAAGCTGCCGAAGATCGGCGAAGGCATGGGGAAGGCGCTCAAGAGCTTCAAGAAGGAGATGCGGGAGGCCGAGCCGATTGCGCCCTCGCCGGAGCAGGCGCAGGCGGTGGACGCGCAGGTCGTCTCTGGCGGGTCCCAGCCCGTGCCGCCGCCGCAGCCGTCCGGCCAGCCCGCCCCGCAACCTGCCCCGACCGCCGCGCAGGCGGCGCCAAAGGCACCACCGCCAGTTCTACCGCAGATGGGACCGGCCGCGACGCCAGGGACGACCGCGTACATGGTCGCCCAGCAAGCCTGGAAACCGGTCACGCCGCCTCCAGTCGCGCCGCCGCCATCTCCGGCCGGAACGCCCAGCCCCGGAACACCGGGCGTGGCTCCTGCCGCCCCGGCGCAGCCTTCCGGCTTCAAAGCCGTCGTGAACAAGGACGCCGTCGAACGCGTCATGGCCCAGCAGGCCGCCTTGAAGGCCAAGCAACAGCCAGCACAGCAGTCGGAGGCGAACGTGCCCACGATGGATCGCCAGGCGTTGGAAGCGGCCGGCATGCAGCCGCCGCCGGCAGCCCCGGCCAGCAAGACTCCAAACCCGAAAGATCTGGAAAAGCTTGGCTCTGGCATTGGCGACGCGCTGCGCACCTTCCGCGAGGCCGCCAATGACGTGCGCCGCGCCATCGATCCGTCCATGCACACGATCAAGGCGGAAGTGGAAGCCGCGCAGAAAGAGATCCAGTCCTCGATCGACTACGTCAAGGAAACCCCCAAGGTCGAAGAACCGCCCAAATAAATGCCGATCCCCGCTCGCGCCTTCTGTCTCTTCTGGGCGCTCCTCCTTATCAGTCTCAGCCTCGCCGGCTGCGTTGTGTCCACAGACTATGCCAACCCCGCGCCGGAGCAGGCGCTGCCACGCCTGCTGGCGGTGTTGAAAGACCCGAACCCGGAGCAGCGGCGCACCGCCGCGCAGTCCCTCGGAAAGATCGCACGCAAGGAAGCGGTCCCGGCCCTCGTGGAAGCCCTGCGCGACCCGGATGCCGGCGTGCGCCGGAATGCTGCATGGGCGCTGGGTATGATCGGCGAAGACGCGGTGGGTCCGGACCGTTCGCCCCTCGCGTCGCTGCTGTTCGATCACGACCCCGGCGTACGCGAAGCGGCAGCGATGGCGCTCGGGCTCACGGGCGACACGCAAGTCGGCATCGAGCTGCTGCTCGAACGGCTGCAAGAGCCGGCGATCCCGGCTGATGCGAAACGTCTCGCCGCCGCCTCGTTAGGCGGCATGGAAGCGCGAACGGCTGTTCCGGTCCTGATCAAGCTGTTGGCTGACCGGGACGCCCGTGTCCGCCGGTGGGCCGCGGCCGCGCTGGGTGAGATCGCCGACCAGGAGACGGTCGCCCCGCTCAGCAAGGTGCTGACCAAAGATCCCGATCCGGGCGTGCGCATCGAAGCCGCGTTCCGGCTGGGCAAATTCGGCGGCGAAGCCGCCAGGCCCGCGCTCACCGCTGCGCTCAAGGACGCCAACGCAGATGTCCGGCGTCTCGCTAATGCGGCCTTAAAGGAGTTGGCTGGAGGCGGCCACTCATGAGAAGACGCGGAAGACCGATTCTGGGCGTGGACATTGACAATGTGCTGGCCCAATCCGACGCCTGCCTGCGGGCCATGTTCCGGGAGCTGTACGGGATCACACTGGCCGAACATCAGATGACCCAGTACGACTACATGACCTACGGAGTCACCGAGGAGCAACTGGTCCAGGTCTTCAAGCTTTTCAACACGGAAGTCTGCCGGACGCTGAAGGTCGTGTCCGGCGCCAAAGCCGCGCTCGTCCGGCTGGCGCGTTGTTACGAGATCGCCCTGGTCACCAGCCGCAACCCAGAGTCCAAAGCCAGCACCGAATACTGGCTGCGCGCCAAGGGCCTGCCCTACGACCAGCTCCATTTCAACGACGACAAGCACGCGCTCGGCATCCCCTACCACGCCTTCGTCGAGGACCGGCACGAGCATGCTCACCGCATCGCCGAGACCGGCACCACCGTGTATTTGCTCACGCGCCCGTGGAACGCCGCCCCGCTCGCGCACCCAAACGTGCGACGCGTCCACTCCTGGGATGAGATTCTGGGCCATCTCCTGTAAGGCATCGCGCCTCTGGTCCGCCTTAACTTGCGAAAGCGGGTGGCGGCAAGCTGGGCGCCCAGATCGAGCGCAGCGCGTACAGGCGAGTCTGCAGGGCTTCGACGCCGAAACGCGCAGCTCGGCTGGGCTGCTTGCCGACAGGACCCGCTGTACAATGATTGGACGATCCATGCGCATCGTCGCGCACATTGACATGGACGCGTTCTACGCGGCGGTGGAGGAGCGGGACACGCCTCGCTTTCGCGGGCTGCCGATCGCCGTCGGGGCCGATCCGGAAGGCGGCAGGGGGCGCGGCGTCGTTTCCACCGCGAACTACAAGGCCCGCGAGTACGGAATCCATTCCGCCATGCCGATCTCCACAGCCTGGCGGCTCTCGGAAGCCGCCCAGCGCCAGGGCAAGCCGCCCGTCGTGTTTCTGAGCGTGGACATGAAAAAGTACGCTGAGGTCTCTCAGCGCGTGATGGCGATCATCCGGGGCTTTGCCCCGGTGGTGGAAGAAGCGGGGATCGACGAAGCCTATGCGGATATGAGCTCTGCCGGATCGTATGAGAAAGCAGCGGATACCTGCCTGGCAATCAAAAAAGAGATTCTGTCCCAAGAGCGGCTCACGGCCTCGGTGGGCATCGGACCAAACAAGCTGATCGCGAAGATCGCCTCGAACGAGAAGAAGCCGGACGGGCTCACCGTCGTCCGTGAGCAAGAGGCCGAAGCGTTCCTTGAGCCTTTGCCCGTCCGCAAGATCCCCGGCATCGGCCCCAAGACCGAAGCGGAGCTGGCGAAACAAGGGATCCGGCTCGTGCGGGATCTGAAGCGCTTCTCTCGGGACTCGCTGCAGGAGATGTTCGGCAAGCGCGGCGCGGAGTTCTACGACATGATCCGCGGGCGGGACGACACGCCGATTCACGAAAGCTACGAGCCCAAGTCAATCGGTGAGGAGGAAACCTTCGACCAGGACACCTTCGACTCGATCTTTATCGGCGATCGCCTCAAGGAGCTGTGCCGCAACGTCATCCAGCGGCTAGCCGCCGAGGGGTTCACCGAGTTTCGCGCGGTCGTCGTGAAGGTGCGGTTCGCCGACTTCGAAACCCACACGCGCGCCCACACGCTCACTCATCTGGCTGATTCCGTGGCAGCCCTGGAATTCGAAGCGTGGAAGCTCCTGCTGCCGTTCCTGGACCGGCGGGAGAACCCGAAATGGAAACCCATCCGTCTGATCGGCGTCCGGATCGAGAAGCTACAGTAGGCGCCTGGCCGCTTCAGTCAAGCTTTTGCATCCAGTACAGGATCTCCTGCTGGCGCCGGGAAAGATACGGCGACAGCCGAATCGGATCGTACCGCCTGGGCGCGGGCAGTAACGCGGCAAGCAGCGCCGACTCGTCCGGCGTCAGCTCGGCAGCCGACTTCGCGTAGTGGTAGCGCGCCGCCTCCTCGGCGCCAAAAACCCCGGGCCCCCACTCCACGACGTTCAAGTAGAGCTCCAGGATGCGCTTCTTGGACAGGCGCCGCTCGAGTTCCCATGTGAGCAGCGCTTCATGGGCCTTGCGCAGGAGTTTCTTCTCGGAGGAGAGATAGAGGTTCTTCGCCAGTTGCTGCGTGATCGTGCTGCCACCCCGCTGGAGCCTGCCCTGCTCCCAGTTGTGCGTGACGGCCTCCTGGAGGCCTTCCCAATCAAATCCGTGGTGCTGGTAGAACGACGCGTCCTCGGACACGATGACCGCCCGCTGGAGGTTCGGTGAGATGTGAGAGAGCGGGACCCAGACCCAGGCCGGCTGGAACGGACTGCCCTTCTCGACGGCCTCGGCTCGCCGCGCCTCGATCAGCACGGTGGTGTTCGGATTCGCCCTGGCAAGGTATGCGACGTCCGGCAGCGTGACGAGCCAGTACGACAAGAGGCCAACCACGGCCAGAACCGGGACGAGAAGCAGGTAGAGTGTGTAGCGGACGAGGCGCGTGGGAGGTTAGGCCAAGCTAAGCCGACTTGACGCCCTTTTCGTGGTCTTTGATGAGCAGCGGGGAGGTCTTGCCCTCGATCACGTCCTCTGTGATCACGCACTCGCGGATCTCGCGCTGGGAGGGGATCTCGTACATCACGTCGAGCATCACCTCTTCGAGGATGGAGCGCAGGCCCCGCGCGCCAGTCTTCTGTTTGAACGCTTTGCTCGCCACCGCGACGATGGCGCTCTCCGTGAATTTCAGCTTCACCTTCTCGAAGGCCAGGAGCTTCTCGTACTGCTTGAGGAGCGCGTTCTTCGGCTCCGTCAGGATGCGGATGAGCGACTTCTCGTC
>DASQRT010000256.1:0-5580 GCA_035642795.1 Nitrospirales bacterium | reverse complement strand
CTAGGCGGTAGCCATAGTAGGGGCTGGAGTAGCCGCCATAATAGCCGCCGTAGCCGCCGCCGTAATAGGACGGATAACCGTAGCCGTAGGCCGGATAGCCGTACCCGTAGCCATACGCCGGGTAATAGCCGTAGGCCGGATAGTAATAAGAGTAAGCCGGCCGCCACAACGCCGCGCCAATCAGGGCACCGATGGCGAATGCGCCGAGGCCCCAGCCCCATCCCCATCGCGCTTCCGCCGGTTTCGTCGTGCTCACGGCGACCGCGCCGGCGAGTAGCACGGCAATCAACGCTCGTCTCATGGCCTTCCTCCCTGTTCTTCACTTCGTTAGGGCCGCGCCCTGCAAACCGTGCGCCCCTACCGGCCGAAAGTCGAGTAGTTTTTGTTTGTCGGGCATCGGACAAAACGGATGGCAAAGGGGACTGGCGCCGGCTCGATGAGCGCATCGAGGGTCTATCGAGTGAGGTCGAGATTCTTGCAAGCCGGGATGTCGGCTGTGACCGCTTGATTGCCGCAGCCTGGCTGGGACTCGTCCCCAAGTCGTACAGGCGGCATGGGTTTGTACTGATCAAGGTGAAGAGCTGGCAGGGCCACCGCCTCAAGCCGCGGTCCGAGCGACCAAGAAACGGTTGCGTCAAAACGTCCTCGCCATCGCGCTGGCCAACAAGCTGGCCCGCATTGCTTGCTCGATCCGATGGAACGGATCGCGCCAATCTTGTTTGACTTGATGGTGTCCACCGCGTCGACGTCTTCATTGCCGCCGGGGCTCACGCCAATACCGCAAGAGTACAACACGGGGAGGATTCGCATGACGAACGATCTGGAGAGCGTCGCGCTCACGCTGGTTGCGGAAGGGAAAGGGATCCTCGCGGCCGACGAGACGCCTCGCAAGCGCCTGGCGTATCGCGTCATGATACGCCCCAAGGGTGCTTCGCACGCACCCGGACGTTTCTCGGCGCTCCTCAACGCCCGCATTCCACGCTGCCTGACCCGAGGCATTTGTCCTCAGGTCTGAAAATCGCAAAACAATACAAGCCGTGGACGCCCTCCTCGATCGCGCGTAGCACCGGATCATTTGTCGAAATTTGTAGCGTTTAACTCGCGCCAAGCAGATGCTGATGCTAAATCGGCTTTGAAAGCGAAAGCGCCATCAACGTCAGGTTGATGCACTGTACCTTGAAACTCGGCGGCAGCCAGACATGATTTTGATCTAAGGCAAATACAGATATTTTTCGCCCGCTATGCTTCATGTACGACACCCAAAAGCAGGACTACCTTGCCCAGGCCGAGCGACACATCGCGATCGCCCAGGATCGTATTGCTTGGGCAGAAAAGGATCATCGACGAGCTAGCTCAGGCCGGACAGGAGACCGATTGCGCCGTTTCGATGCTTCATGCCCTGGAGACGTGCTTGCACGCCTTTGAGCAGCATCGCGAGACGATCTTCGAGCGGCGCAAGACGTGATGGACCCGTCGTGACGGTTAACGAAGCTACGCTCCAAGCCGGCTCCGCCGCCGGCGTGCGAGTCAGCCGACGCGGCATCGCCCCACCATCGACGCAAGCGGGTATAGCCCCGGTCCGGACCGGCCCGGCTCAACCTTGGAGCTTCTGCAAAAGATCTGGTCGGCCTGCTGATCGAGAAGGAGATGATAGTCGCGGAAATGTGGGCCGAGATCGACGAGCTAAACGACAAGATCGCGATGCTTCGAGGCTCGTTGTTCGGCTGTCTTGAGCACGCAGATAAGCCAGCGGTAGTCCGGCGCATTACTCGCCTTGCACTAGGGACACCAAAGAATGATGAGCATGAGGGCTGCGTTAATCGCGATGACGTTCGTTTGCGTAAGCGTGTGGTGGGGAGCAGTGCTCGTCCACACCCACATTCACCGAGGAGAAAAATCTCCATGACGAGCCAAGGCTTGGAGAGCGTTGCACTGACGCTGGTTGCGGAAGGAAAAGGAATCCTCGCGGCGGACGAGACTATCCCCACGTTGGCGCGTCGATTTGACACGCTCGGCATCCAGTCGACCGAGAAAAGCAGGCGCGCTTACCGGGAAATGCTCTTTACCTCTCCTGGCGCCGCCGAGTTCATCAGCGGTGTCATCATGTATGACGAAACGATCCGTCAGAAGAGTTCCGACGGCACGCCGCTCGCCGAGGCTCTTACGGCCCAGGGCGTCCTTCCCGGCATCAAGGTCGACACCGGCGCCAAGCCCCTCGCCGGCTCTCCCAACGAAACCGTCACCGAGGGGCTTGACGGTCTGCGGGATCGCCTCAGGGAGTACCACGGTATGGGTGCGCGTTTCGCGAAGTGGCGGGCAGTCATCCACCTCACGGACGCTCTACCGAGTTCCGCCTGCGTGAATACAAACGCGCATGCGCTGGCGCGCTACGCTTCCCTCTGTCAAGAGCAGGAGTTGGTGCCTATCGTCGAGCCGGAAGTGCTCATGGACGGATCGCACACGATCGAGCGCTGCGAGGAAGTCACCGGTGTCGTCCTTCACGCGGTGTTCCACGCCCTCTTCGAGCACGGTGTCACGCTGGAGGAGATGTTGCTCAAGCCCAATATGGTCATCTCGGGCAAGGAGTGCACCCGCCAGGCCTCCGTGGAGGAGGTTGCGGCCACGACATTGGGCTGCTTGCGCCGTCACGTGCCTGCCGCGGTGCCTGGCATCGTGTTCCTGTCGGGCGGCCAACATACACGTCTGGCGACCGCTCATCTGAACGCAATCAACCGGCTTGCGAGTCCGAAGCCGTGGAAGGTCAGTTTCTCCTACGGGCGGGCGCTTCAGGATCCGGCGCTGGAGGCATGGCATGGGCGACACGAGAACCTGGCGGCCGGCCAACGGGCCTTTCACCACCGAGCCTGCTTAAACGGGGCGGCGAGTGTCGGGAAGTACACGGACGAGATGGAGGAGGCATCGCCAAGCGGTGATGATCCACCGCACCGCCGCGACTGGCGCGACGACTGACACGCGACCATTCCCAGCGTGTCGGCGCTAGCGCAACTTAATGGCATAGATCAGAGAACTTAATGGCATAGATCAGAGGAGGCAACGATGGGAAACGCGCTGTCCGACAAGGAGCGGACATTGATGGATGCGTACTGGCGGGCCGCCAACTACCTCTCGGTCGGCCAGATCTATCTCTACGACAACCCACTGCTCAAGCAATCACTCACAAAGGATCACATCAAGCCTCGGCTCCTGGGTCATTGGGGAACCACACCCGGGCTCAATTTCATCTACGTTCACCTCAACCGCGTGATCAAGAAGCACGACCTCGACATGATCTACATTACCGGCCCTGGACATGGCGGGCCCGGCCTGGTCGCGAATGCCTATCTCGAGGGAACCTACAGTGAGGTTTATCCGAACATCTCTCGCGACGAAGAGGGCATGAAGCGCCTGTTCACCCAGTTCTCATTCCCCGGCGGCATCCCCAGCCACGTAGCGCCTGAGACGCCCGGTTCGATACACGAAGGCGGCGAACTCGGCTATGCCGTCTCGCACGCCTACGGAGCAGCGTTCGACAACCCCGATCTGATCGTTGCCTGCGTCGTTGGCGACGGCGAGGCGGAAACCGGACCGCTGGCGACGAGCTGGCATTCCAACAAATTCCTCAACCCGGCGACGGACGGGGCGGTTTTGCCGATCCTTCACCTCAACGGCTACAAGATCGCCAATCCCTGCATTCTCGCCCGGATCAGCCATGAAGAGCTGGATCATCTATTCCGCGGCTACGGCTACACGCCGTATTTCGTCGAGGGGCATGAGCCGGAAAAGATGCACGAACTGATGGCCGAGACGCTCGACACCGTCATCGGTGAGATTCACCGCATCAAAGCCGACGCGCGTCGAAATGGTTTTACGGAACGCCCGCGCTGGCCGATGATCGTGTTCCGTACTCCAAAGGGCTGGACGTGCCCGAAAGAAATCGATGGCAGGCGCACCGAGGATTACTGGCGCTCGCATCAGGTGCCGATGGGCGAGATGCACGAAAACCCGGCCCATGTGCGCATCCTCGAAGAGTGGATGAAGAGCTACCACCCCGAGCAGCTCTTCGACGGCAGCGGCCGCCTCAGGCCCGAATTGGCCGACCTTGCCCCTCGAGGCACCCGCCGCATGAGCGCCAACCCGCACACCAATGGCGGATTGCTTCTGCGCGAACTGCGGCTTCCGAATTTCCGTGATTACGCTGTCGAGGTGACCGCACCCGGCGCCGTTTCGGCCGAATCCACCCGGGTCATGGGCCGATTCCTGCGCGATGTGATGAAGCTGAACATGGAGGAACGAAATTTCCGGCTCTTCAGTCCGGACGAGAACAACTCGAACCGCTGGCAGGATGTGCTCGAGGTGACCAACCGTGCCTGGGTCGCGGAGACCCTTCCGTGGGACGACCATCTCGCGCCCGATGGGCGGGTCATGGAGATGCTCAGCGAACACCAGTGCCAAGGTTGGCTCGAGGGCTATCTCCTAACCGGCCGCCACGGTTTCTTTTCCTGCTATGAGGCGTTCATTCACATCATCGATGCGATGTTCAACCAGCACGCCAAGTGGCTGAAGGTGTGCAATCACATTCCCTGGCGGCGGCCTATCGGCTCGCTGAACTACCTGTTGTCGAGCCACGTCTGGCGGCAGGACCACAACGGCTTTAGCCATCAGGACCCCGGGTTCATAGATCACGTTGTCAACAAGAAGGCCGAGGTCGTCCGCGTCTACCTGCCGCCCGACGCCAACTGCCTGCTGTCGGTCACCGATCACTGCCTGCGCAGCCGGAACTACGTCAACGTCGTCGTTGCCGGCAAGCAGCCGGCACCTCAGTGGCTGACGATGGATGAGGCGGTCAAGCACTGCCAAGCTGGCCTCGGTATCTGGGAGTGGGCCAGCAACGACCGGGGCGGCGAGCCCGATGTCGTGATGGCCTGCTGCGGTGACGTGCCGACCTTGGAGACCCTGGCCGCCGTCGACCTCCTGCGAAGGCATGCCGCCGATCTGAAGGTCCGAGTTATCAATGTCGTCAATCTGATGAAGCTGCAGCCGTCGAGCGAACACCCGCATGGCCTCTCGGACCACGATTTCGACGCGCTGTTCACCACTGACAAGCCGATCATCTTTGCCTTCCACGGTTACCCGTCCCTTATTCACCGGCTGACCTACCGCCGAACGGGTCACCCGAACATCCACGTGCGCGGCTACAAGGAAGAGGGCACCACCACGACGCCGTTCGATATGTGCGTGCTGAACGATCTCGATCGCTTCCACCTCGTAAGCGACGTCATCGACCGCGTGCCGAAGCTTGGGGCGCGCGCCGCTTACGCCAAGCAGGCGATCCGCGACAAGCTCATCGACCACAAGGAGTACATCTGCCGATACGGGGACGACATGCCCGAGATCACCGGCTGGAGGTGGGGGCAGGAAGCGGCTTCCGCTGGGGTGCGTTCCACAGAGGCCGATAACGTCTGATCCCGCTGGCGGGAGGCGAACGTGAGCGTGTTCGCGATCAGGCACGGGGAGACAGCGTGGAGCATCAGTGGCCAGCACACCAGTACGACGGACATTCCGTTGACCAACAACGGCCGC